>NZ_JSYF01000274.1:0-22267 GCF_054824225.1 Pontibacter sp. HJ8 | reverse complement strand
ATTCCCGCTTGTCCTTCAAAAATACGTGTACCACTACATCTACATAATCCAGCAGTACCCACTCTTTGTTGGTACGGCCTTCGGTCTGCCAGGCATTCTGGCGGGTAGCTTTGTAGATTTCTTCTTCGATAGAGGTTGCAATGGCGTCCAGCTGCGTATCAGAGGATGCGGACGCGATCACGAAGTAATCCGATACGGCATTTTTGAGTGACTTCAGGTTAAGAACGACAATATCGCTGGCTTTCTTTTCCTGCATGCCCTTCACAACAAGCTCTGCCAATATGTCTGAATTGGCCTCAGCCTTGGTATGTTTCATTTGTACTACTTAAATTTGATTTACAAAAGTACTAAATTCTGTTTAATGTATGGTGCCTAATACGCTGTTTATAGGCCAGCAGCTCTTTTTTCTGCCGGTTTGTGAGTCAACAAACTCAGAGGCTCATCAACTCCTGATCAAAAACAAGGCCACAGAAGGCAGTGTCGTGCTGACCGACGAGCAAACACAGGGCCGGGGGCAGCGGGGCAACTCCTGGGAAGCAGCACCGGGTAAAAATATTACGCTTTCTGTAATTCTGTCACCTGTATTTCTGGCTGTCAGGCACCAGTTCTACCTCAATATGGCTGTTTCGCTGGCTGTACTTGATCTGTTGCGTGAGCAGGGGCTGACGCAGGCGCAGGTAAAATGGCCAAACGATTTATACTTTGAGGATAAGAAACTTGGTGGAATACTGATCGAAAATACGGTTAACAGCTCGTCCATACAACACAGCATCGTCGGGATTGGTTTAAACATCAACCAAGTTCACTTCGGAATCAATACGGCAACTTCGCTGGCTGCTGTGCTTGGTACGCAAATGGACGTTAAAAGATTGGCTGCAAGGCTGCTGGAATTGCTGGAGAAACGCTACCTGGAGCTGCGGAGCGGTAAGCTGGACAAGTTGAAGTACGAGTACCTGCAAGCGCTGTACCGCTACCAGGAGGCGCACCCTTTTGTGGTGGCGGGAGAGCCGGTAACAGGATGTATAACAGGTGTGGATGAGGCTGGCAGGCTGGCAGTGGAAATAGACGGGGAACTGCGCTATTTCGCCTTTAAAGAAATTACGTATGTTATTTCCGGCTGAGCCTTGGGAACAAAGCTGCATGCTGAGGCACTGCCTGAACGGCTTTGAGCGGCATCTGAAGCGACACCTGCATGGTATTCGCTCCATAGCCGGAGTTTAAGGCAGGCGCCTGGATACGGTGATCTTCCAGAACGACAGCAAAGTCTGAGAGGAGTTGCCAGCTGTTTCCTTTCTGAACCAACAGGCCCTGGATTGTTCTTTTCTGGGATACGCCATGTATGGTGAGTGTGCCGGTGGCTGTTACTTTGGTCTGGTCGCCGTTCGGTGCCGGGCTTCTTTCTGTGATCACTCCTGAAAATGTGGCTTTCTGGTATTTGTGGCTTTGCATGTACTTGTCGTTGAAGCGCTCATGCATCAGGGAGTTCATAAACTGGAAGGACGTGATCGGGACATCAAACCTGAATTTTCCTGTTTCAAGGTTTATGGTGCCGTTGGCAGCTTCAGAAGTGCCCTTTATTAGGCTCAGCGGGGCCCCGGCCTCAAACACGATGGTGCCAATGCCTTTGTAAATACCAGACTGTGCCAAACTGCCGAAGCAGATGCAACAGCTGCTAATCAGGAGTAGGAGTAGCTTTTTCATACCTGCATCACCTTTCTTTTTGAGCCTTTCCCTATACCTTATTTAACTGTTTTGTCGCCAGTTTGTTGAGCCGGCAGGTTAAAAAAGGTAGGGTATTTTGAGGCAGTACCATAGTTTATCTATTTGCGGCTTTTTACCAAATATTTCTGTTCACAGGAAAATCAATCCGGGGAAGAGCTGTTTGTGTTGTAACGGTGCAAGGGGTGGCTAGTTGCACTTTTTGTATATAATGCAATTCAATTCTTTATTAAATTCAATAACCGGAAAAGGCTGCATTTTTGGGTTGAAAGTTTTTAATACAGCTTCAACAGGTTCTTCTCCACTTGTGAGGCAAGCCTATACCTACAGTGAGAAGGGTATGATTTTTCAGAGGTGAGGAAACCCGGGGCCGTCAGTTTCGTTTGACAGCTGTTGCAAAGTTTGTCCCGATCAGGAGACCGTCTTTCCCCTCCCGTAAACGAGCGAATGCCTGTCGCGTGTAAATGGATTACCTGCAGTTTGAGTTCCATCGGCCACAGGTATGGCAATACAGGCACAATAATTGAAGTAAACCGATGGTGATTCCGATGGCTCTGTGTGCCGGTTCAGGCATTCGGGATTGACCTGGCCATGGGATTTTATTTTAAAACAATGTTTTTTATTTAACTGGTTTTTGCTATATCTTTGACATCCTGTCAAATAATGGTTGAGAATTAAAAAATTGAGGCGATATATATGAGAACTTTTACCAAGCTGATTTTAATTGTTGTATTTGTTGCTTCTCATTTCGCAGGCTATGCTGTAAAGGCAGATGGCTGTGCGAAAGAAGCTGGCGTTGTGCCGGTGAGTGCCGGAGCGACGAGTGTGTGGAAAGTTGTGCCAGAAAAACGAGCCGAAGCCAAGGAGGAAACAACCAATACGCGTTCCAGAACGAAGTATTATAACGCTGCTGTCAGCAAAAGACTGCACATGACAGAGGTAGCGTATGCCAGTCAGGCAAAATATACGATCCATGCCTATCAGGCGGTCATGCCGTCGCTGGACAGCAAAAGCAATCCTTCCATCAACGCGTACCCGAACCCTTCACGTGGCATCACCCGCGTGTCCCTGTCGCAGATAGGTATGGCCGAGAGCTATAAGCTGAAGATATCGAACACAATTGGCAAAGTGATGGAAACACATGAGCTGCCGGTGGCCGTATCATCTGATTTTATACTGGACATGAGAGGATATCCGGCAGGCGTTTACTTCTACAGCCTGTTAGTCAACGACAAGACCGTGGAAACGAAGCGCTTGATCCTGCAGAAATAAGCAGTCCAAAACTACGCTTAACTTAAAAAGCCGGCTATGCAGCCGGCTTTTTTTTTTGCCTGATGATTAAAAGTGCACATGCACCAAAGTTATTTAGTATTTTCGACGCTGAATATTTAAAAATGCTATGACGGATTATCGAAAGATAAACAACTTGGTGGGCTGGGTCGTGTTTCTGATCGCGACCACAGTGTATGTGCTGACGCTGGAGCCTACGGCCAGCTTCTGGGATGCAGGTGAATTTATAGCCTGCTCTTACAAACTACTGGTGCCGCACCCTCCGGGAGCTCCCTTCTACCTCTTGGTTGGCCGTGTTTTCTCCATGTTTGCCAGCGATCCTACGCAGGTGGCCTGGTGGGTGAACCTGCTGTCGGCCCTTTGTAGCTCCTTCACGGTACTGTTCCTGTTCTGGTCAATCACCATACTGGCCCGCAGGATTCTAGTGAAAGAAGGGGAAGTGCCGGCTACCGGCAGCCTGCTGTTGATCATGGGCGCGGGTGCCGTCGGTGCGCTGGCTTATACCTTTACGGATTCAGCCTGGTTTTCAGCCGTGGAAGCAGAGGTATACGCCATGTCTTCTTTCTTCACAGCCATCGTATTCTGGGCCATGTTGCGCTGGGAGTCAAAGGTTGGGGAGTCGCTTTCCGACAAATGGCTGATCCTGATCGCATACCTCATCGGCCTTTCGATCGGAGCCCACTTGCTGAACCTGGTGGCTATACCTGCCCTTGCGTTCATTTACTACTACCGCTTGTACAAACCCACGCTCAAAGGAGGTGTCATCGCCTTTCTGATCAGTGCCGTGATCGTGATGGCCATACTCTGGGGCGTTATACCTGGCTTGCCAAGCCTGGCAGGCAACGTGGAAGTATTCTTTGTGAACTCACTTAGCCTGCCGTTCGGCTCGGGTATCATCTTTTTTGTGATTTTGCTGGTAGCGGCCATCGTGTATGGTATACGCTATTCGATCAAGCATCAGAACCGACTGCTCAACACGGCTTTACTGTGCTTCATCTTTATCCTGATCGGCTATTCTTCCTACATGATCATCCCGATCCGGTCTTCTTATAACCCGACCATTGACGAGAACGCCCCGGATGACATCCTGAGCTTTGTGTCTTACCTGAAGCGCGAGCAGTACGGAGACCGTCCTTTGCTGTATGGCCCGCAGTACAATGCGCAGCCGGTTGGCCAGGAAGAAGGCGCCGCCCGCTATGTGAAAGGAAAAGACAAATATGTGGCGACAACCCGCAAGGTGGAGCCGATTTACGATAGCAAAGACAAAACCCTGCTGCCGCGTATCTACAGTGACCAGCCGCAGCACCTGCAGGAGTATAAGAAGTGGGTTGACCTAAAGGAAGGGCAGGCCCCGACCTTCGGGCAGAACCTGAGCTTCCTGCTACGCTACCAGTTGGGCCACATGTACTGGCGTTATTTCCTGTGGAACTTCGCAGGTCGCGAGAGCGATGTGCAGCAGGCAGGCGTGCTGTGGTTCGGCAAACCGACCGATGGTGTGCCGGACAGGGTAGCCAACAGCATGGCACGCAATTGCTTTTACCTGCTGCCGCTGCTGATCGGTGTCCTCGGCCTGATCTACCAGGTGCGCAAGAACGAGCGCGATGCATTCATTGTCGGCCTGCTGTTCTTCTTTACAGGTATAGCCATTGCCCTATACCTGAACCAACCTCCGATTGAACCACGCGAACGGGACTATACCTTTGCCGGCTCCTTCTATGCCTTCTCCATCTGGATCGGTCTGGGTGTGCTGGGTTTGGCCGAACTGATCAACAAAGGATTGCGCAATACCAAAACCAGTGCGGCCATAGCTTCTGTGGTCTGTCTGGCCGTGCCGGGTATACTGGCCGCGGAAGGATGGAACGATCACGACCGCTCCGACCGCTACCATTCCGTAGACTCTGCCAAAAACCTGCTGGATTCTGTTGCGCCAAATGGCATTTTGTTCACCAACGGGGACAACGATACTTTCCCGCTCTGGTATGCGCAGGAAGTCGAAGGCTACCGCACCGATGTACGCGTAGCCGTTCTCAGCTACCTGAACACCGACTGGTATATCGACCAGATGAAACGCCAGGCCTATAAGTCAGATCCATGGCCACTGTCACTGGAGAAAGAGAACTACATACAGGGTACCAACGACTACCTGCCTTATGTGGAACGGCCACAGGTGGCAGCAGGTATAGACCTGAAGCAGTTTATAAGCCTGGTTAAGCAGAACCACCCGGCGCTGCAGGTGCAGTATGGCAGCGGCGATGCGTTGATGAGCTTCCCTACCAAGAATTTTTTCCTCAATGTGGACAAAGGCAAGGTGCAGCAGGCCGGCTTTGTAGCGCCTGATTTCCAGAACCAGGTGACAGACCGGATGCAGTGGACCATCAACAAGTCTTTGCTGGAAAAGAAACACCTGATCATTCTGGACCTGCTGGCCACCAACGAGTGGAGCCGTCCGGTATATTTCTCTACCACAGTGAACAGCGCCGACTTCATGGGCTTGTCCGAATACTTCCAACTGGAAGGGCTGGCTTACAGAGTCGTGCCGGTTAAAGTTGCCAGCGAAGAGTCGCCGGGCTTCCTCAACAAGGATGTGATGTATGAGAACATGATGAAGAAGTTCAGCTTCCGCAATTTCGACGACCCGAGCATCTTCTATGACGACAACTACTATCGCTTTGCTGCAAATGCCCGCGATAAGTTTGGCAAGCTGGCTGCCGCCTACCTGGAGAGTGGTGACAATGCAAAGGCAAAAGAAATTGTAGACCATTGCTTCGAGCAATTGCCTCCGGCCACGGTTCCTTACGACTACTATACGCCACAGTTTATCTCCATCATGGCGGACCTGGGGGATGAGAAACGGGCCAAAGACCTGTTGGAGGCAATGGCCAAGACCTCCCAGCAATCACTCGATTACTATATGGAAAAAGGCGCCCTGTTTGATATGGAGATACAAACTAACCTATTCATGATGCAGCAACTGATCACCGAAGCACAGGAAATAGGGGAAGATAACCGGGCCATGGAACTGCAGCAGGTGTTTATGCAATATCTGCAACGCATGCGCCGTTAAACAAAATAGAGAGTTAAACAGTACAAAAGCCGGACTACCCATCGTTGTCCGGCTTTTGCTTTTTTGGGGTGCTTGCATTACTTTCAGGTAGATGAAACAGCTATATCTTTTGTCCTGCTTATGCATGCTGCTGATGCTTGCAGCTTGCGGTTCATCCGGCCCCTCCTATACGGGCATGGTACGGGAACTTATGCCTGTCCGACAGGAACAACCGGAGGTCGTTATGCACCATGCCTACTACGCTTCTTCCGATAGCCTGCATCTTTTCCTGCGCTTCGAAGACTTGAGGCAGCTCCTGGACCTGCACCAGGGAGCCAGCCGGATCGACTACATCATCCGGTCGGGAGCCACCGAGCGGGACATGCTGTTGCTGCGCGACACGGTGCAGATAGCGGCTGCGCACAAAGTACTGGCTGACGGTAGCCTGGAAGTCCCCGTTACTATTCCGAATCAGTATGTGGCTGCGGGCAATGTGATCCAGGTGCGGCTTTGGCTGAAGTTATCCGGGCAGGAGCGGCTGGGTACATCGCATAAGCTATCGCTGAGCCCCGACATGCTCCGGAAAGATTACCTGCTGGTGCGGGCAGATACGGGAATACCAATTTTCCGGGACTTTGCCACGACTGCCGATCGGCTTGTGTTGCGACGCGATACGACAGGGCAGCCCTTGGCGCTGAATTTGCTGGAAACCTCGTTTCAACCTGCGCTGCCGCCTATGTCGACCCGCCCGGAGCCGATGGTGGATGTGGGCAAGGTGATCGACACCCTCCGCATCAGCAGCGGCGACACGATACAACTGACAAAAGAAGGGCTATACCTGCTGGGCAGGGCCGGCTCGGCTGTTCAGAGCGGGCTGCTCGTGCAGGGCGGTTCTTTCCCGCTGGTAACGCGGGTACAGGATATGATCACTCCCCTGATCTATCTGACGACTTCCTCCGAACGTGAAGCGCTCTACAATGCCAAAGACCAGAAAGCTGCTGTCGATAGCTTCTGGCTGAAAGTTGCTAAAGACAAAAGCCTGGCCCGCGAACTGATCCGAACATACTATACCCGGGTAGAGGCAGCCAATAAACTTTATACTTCCTACAAGCCCGGCTGGGCCACGGACAGGGGGATGATCTACATCATCTACGGGAAGCCCAGCAATGTGAGCGTGATCGGCAATGCCGAGACCTGGATATACCGGGAGACGGAGGCTTCTCCTTATGTGAAGTTCGTTTTTAACAAAAAAGAGAATACCTTTACCGAAAACCACTACGAGCTGATACGGAACCGCGAATACGAGGAGAACTGGTACAGCACAGTTGCAAAATGGAGAGCAGGAATAACAAATTTGTAGGCAACCGCTATAGCGGACCTCGAACTCCCAAGGAGGATAAAATGGAAATGATTTTCGGCTTGCGCCCTATTATAGAGGCCATGCTTGCCGGAAAAGTGCTGGAGAAGATTTTCGTACAAAAAGGCGCCCGGAACCCCACTGTGGATGAGCTGCTGGAATTGGCTAAAAAAGCAGATGTTCCCGTAGTAACCGTGCCGATCGAGAAACTCAACAACCTGACGCGAAAAAACCACCAGGGAGCCGTAGCCTTCCTCTCGGCCATCACGTATTCGCCGCTGCATGAGATCGTGACGGCCCTGTTTGAGAAAGGCAAGAGCCCGCTGCTGCTGATCCTCGATCGCATAACCGATGTGCGTAACTTTGGCTCTATTGCCCGCAACGCTGAGTGTATGGGCGTGGATGCGATTGTGATCCCGAGCAAGGGCGGTGCCCAGATCAACGCGGACGCCATCAAAACTTCAGCCGGAGCATTGCACCTGGTGCCGGTATGCCGCGAACCCAACCTGAAAGATACGATCAACTACCTGCAAGACTACGGCGTGCAGATTGTGGCCTGTACCGAAAAGACGGAGCACAACCTGACCGACAATGCAGTTGACTTCGTAGGGCCGACAGCGATCATCATGGGCAGCGAGGAAGACGGCATTTCGCCGGAGTACCTGAAGCGGGCAGACGCTAAACTGAGAATTCCGCTGCTGGGCCAGATCGGGTCCCTGAACGTGTCGGTAGCGACGGGCATCGTGCTGTATGAAGCCATGAGCCAGCGCCTGAAGGAGGGCGGTCACACCAGCCTGAGCACCTCTGAGCCCCGGTAAGGGATTAAGACAAGAACAAAGGCACAGGAGCCGTTCTCATATAGTCTCCTGCCAGGTATAGCCACATCAGGTGTATCTAGTTTTCTATCAGATATAACAGGTATAGTCATACCAGGTATAGCCCAACTAAAAAGGGAGCCCAACTAAAAAGGGAGCCTTCAACTTGTGAAGGCTCCCTTTTTAGTTGGGCTATACCTGGAGCAGGAGAGAGTATCTTCCGGCTGCCCGGTTTTTGGATCTAAATATAGTCAGCGCCTTTTTTAGATTTGGCATCCGACATGAACTCCTTTACCTTCTGTTCTTCGTCCAGTTTGCAGATCATCAGCACATTGTCGTGCTCGGCAACGATGTAGCCTTCCAGGCCCTGCAGTACCACCAGGCGCTCTTTGGGTGTCTTCACGATACAGTTCTTCGTGTCGTAGAGCAGCACGTCACCACCTACCACATTGCCGTTCTCGTCTTTGTTGTTGATCGTGTAGAGCGAGTTCCAGGTGCCCAGGTCAGACCAGCCGATGTCGGCCAGTACCACATACACATTATCCACTTTCTCCATGATGCCATAGTCAATGGAAATGTTGCGGCACTGGGAGTAGGCTTTCACAATAAAATTCTTTTCCTGCGGCGTATAGAGCAAGGAGGCGCCTTCTTCGAAAATCTCGCTGATCTCCGGCAGGTAATTCCGAAATGCCCGCATGATGCTCTGCACATTCCAGATAAAAATACCGGAGTTCCAGACAAAGTCTCCGCTGTTGAGAAACATTTGGGCAAGCTCCAGGTTTGGCTTCTCGGTGAAGGTCTTTACTTTCTTGATGGTAGTGGCCTCGTCATCGATAAACTGGATGTAGCCATACCCTGTATCCGGCCGGCTGGGTGTAATGCCCAGCGTAATGAGCACATCGCTGTCAGAGGCTGCCTCTACGGCTTTTTTGATCACCTGTGTGAAGGCATCCTGCTTGAGCACCACGTGATCGGAGGGTGTCACTATCAGGTTGGCATTCGGGTTGATCTGGGCGATCTTGTAGGAGGCGTAGGCGATACAGGGTGCTGTGTTGCGGCCGACAGGCTCGAGCAGGATCTGGTCATCGCTCAGCTGCGGGAGCTGCTTTTTTACCAGGCCTTCGTAGTCTTTGTTCGTGACCACGTAGACATTTTCAGGCGGGCAGATGTCCTTGAAACGGTTCATGGTCATCTGGAGCATGCTTTCGCCTACTCCCAATACATCGTGGAACTGTTTCGGGAAATCAGTTCGGCTGAATGGCCAGAAGCGGCTTCCGATTCCGCCTGCCATTATGACCACATAAGTGTTTTCGTTCATTTCTATACGAGTCCTTCTTTCAATAAATCGTGGAGGTGCACAAAGCCCTCAAATCTACCTGATTTTGTAACAATTAGCTGGGTAATATTTTTATCCTGCATAATGGCAAGCGCCTCAGCCGCATAGGTGTCCGGCTCAATGGAAAGTGGAGAGATTGTCATGATATCCGAAGCGCGTATGCCATCAATCGATTCATATTTGTTGAGCATACGTCGCAAATCGCCATCAGTTATAATTCCGATCAACTCCAGGCTGTCTTGTTTGACTACAGCAGTAGCTCCCAGTCGTTTAGAAGAGATCTCTATAATAATTTCTTTCAGGGTGGCGTTCTCAGTCACACTCGGCGCCAGGTTCTGGCCATAGATATCCTCTACTTTGAGGTAGAGGCGTTTGCCGAGCGAGCCTCCGGGATGAAGGGTGGCAAAGTCGGCGCTGCTGAAGCCGCGTGCCTCCAGCAGGCTCACCGCCAGGGCATCTCCTAGCGCCAGCGCTGCGGTGGTGCTGGTGGTAGGCGCCAGGTTGTGCGGGCAGGCTTCCCGTTCCACCGATGCATTCAGAATAAAATCAGCGCTCTGGGCCAGGTAAGAATCAATGTTGGACACCAGGGCGGCCAGTTGGGACCCTTTGCGCTTGAGCAGGGGCACGAGCACTTTTACCTCCGGCGTATTGCCGCTTTTGGAAATGCAAATGACGAAGTCTTCCGGCTGGATCATGCCCAGGTCGCCGTGTATGGCGTCGGCGGCGTGCATAAACAAGGCAGGCGTACCGGTCGAATTAAGGGTGGCGACTATCTTGGTAGCGATGTTGGCGCTCTTGCCGATTCCGGTCACCACCACGCGCCCTTTGATCTGCAATATGGCTTTGACGCAATTTTCAAAGTCTTCGTCGATAAAATCAGCTAATCTGGCGATTGCATTGGCTTCATCTAATAATACTTTTTTTGCTGTAAGGGCTATCTTATTAAGAAGATTCAATTTAAATTTGTGTTAAATGTACCCTTCGCGGATACGTTGCTGTAAGAATAATTTTTCTGATACATTACATGTCTATTAAACAAGAGATCAATCTCAAGAACAAATTAAAGGAAGTTTTTGGGTATAGTCAATTTAGAGGTAATCAGGAGTTGATAATAAATAACATTATCAACGGGAAGAATACCTTCGTGATTATGCCGACAGGAGCTGGCAAGTCGTTGTGTTACCAACTTCCTGCCTTGTCGCTGCCTGGAACGGCTATCGTTATCTCGCCGCTCATCGCTCTGATGAAAAACCAGGTGGATCAGTTAAATGCTTTCGGCGTAAATGCACAATTCCTGAATTCAACACTTTCCAAGTCTGAAATAAACAAAGTAAAGCGCGAAACACTGGCCGGTGAAGTGAAGCTGTTGTATGTAGCGCCTGAATCGCTTACCAAGGAAGATACGATCGAGTTCCTCCGAAACTCCAATATAACGTTTGTCGCCATTGATGAGGCGCACTGTATTTCGGAGTGGGGACATGACTTCCGCCCGGAGTACCGCCGCATACGGGGCATTATCGACCAGATCGGTAACCTGCCCGTTATTGCTCTTACAGCCACAGCTACCCCCAAGGTACAGCTCGATATTCAGCGCAACCTGCAGATGGACGAAGCCTCTGTTTTCAAGTCTTCGTTTAACCGCACCAACCTCTACTATGAGGTGCGCCCCAAGCACAACACCAAGAAGCAGGTTATCCAGTACGTAAAAAAGCACAAAGGCAAAAGTGGGGTCATTTACTGCCTGAGCCGCAAAAAAGTGGAAGAGATCGCAGAGTTGCTGCGCGTGAATGATATCAAGGCGCTCCCGTACCACGCCGGCCTGGACTCGAGCGTGCGTATGGCCAACCAGGATGCTTTCCTGAACGAAGATGCCGACGTGATTGTGGCCACCATTGCGTTTGGTATGGGCATCGACAAGCCCGATGTGCGGTTTGTGATCCACTACGATACCCCGAAGTCCATAGAAGGCTACTACCAGGAAACCGGCCGCGCGGGTCGCGACGGGCTGGAAGGCAACTGCATCATGTTCTACAGCTACGACGACATTGTCAAGCTCGAAAAATTCAATAAAGACAAGCCGGTAACCGAGCGCGACAACTCCAAACTGTTGCTGCAGGAGATGGCCGCTTATGCCGACTCGGCTGTGTGCCGCCGCAAGCAGCTGCTGCATTACTTTGGGGAAGCGTATGAGAAAGACTGCGGCTTCTGCGATAACTGCCTGCACCCGAAAGAACGCTTTGAGGCGCAGAATGAAGCCCTGCTGGCCCTTAAGACGGTACAGCAGACAGGCGAGCGCTTCAGCATTGAGCACAACACAGCGGTGCTGACCGGCCTGCGTAACCAGTACGTTACCAGCTACGACCACGACCAGCTGGAAGTATTCGGGGCCGGCAAAGACCACGATGCACAATTCTGGAGCTCGGTGCTGCGCCAGGTGCTGCTCTCAGAGTACCTCGAGAAAGACATTGAGAATTTTGGTATCGTAAAGCTGACGCAGAAAGGCCTGGATTTTATACAGAACCCGCATTCGATCCAGCTTTCCAAAGACCATGACTATGAGCTGGAAGTAAAGCAGGATGAGGAGAAAGAGGAAACGCAGGCTGCTGCCGGACACGATGAGGTGCTCTTTGACCTGCTCAAAAACATGCGCAAGAAAATGGCGAAGGAAAAGGGCCTACCGCCATACGTGCTGTTCCAGGATCCGTCGCTGAAGGAAATGGCCACCGTATACCCGACCACCCGCGAAGACCTGGCGCACATCGCCGGTGTAGGTATGGGCAAGGTGCAGAAGTTTGGCAAGCCATTCCTGGACCTGATCACCAAGTATGTGGAGGAAAACGATATCGTGACGGCTGCCGATGTGGTGGTGAAGACGACCGTGAACAAGTCCAAGATCAAGATCTACATCATCCAGCAGATTGATAAGAAGGTGGACCTGGAGGAGATTGCCGCTTCCAAAGACCTGACCATGCAGGAGCTTATCGAGGAGATTGAGCACATCTGCTACTCGGGCACCAAACTGAACCTCAACTATTACATCAACAATGTGTTGGATGACGAGCGCCAGGACGAAATTTTTGATTACTTCATGAGTTCCAGCACCGATAACATCGGCGTTGCGCTCAAAGAACTGGGTACAGACGACTATACCGAAGAGGACCTGCGCCTGATGCGCATCAAGTTCCTCTCAGAGTATGCCAACTAAGTTCCTGCTTTTCAGCAGGCTATAGAGAATGACAAGAGGCCGGTACTATGACCGGCCTCTTGTCGTTTATAAACTGCAGTTTAAAGTGTATCCGGAAGTATAAATTTTTAACTTCGCAGTATCATGTTATGCCCTACAGAAAGGGGCTGACAAACAACAACCAGCAAAATCAGAATTTAAAATTATGAATGTACTTATTATAGGATCTGGTGCAAGAGAACATGCCCTCGCCTGGAAGCTAAGCCAGAGCCAGTATGCTGAAAAAATATTTGTTGCTCCCGGTAACGCCGGTACGTCCGAGTTTCATACCAATGCAAGTATAGACATTCACAATTTTGAAGAACTGGCCAAGTTTGCGACCGATTTCAACATCATGATGGTGGTTGTAGGGCAGGAAAACGCACTGGTAGAAGGCATTCATGATTATTTTCAGGAGAAAGAATACCTCAAGCACATCCTAGTGGTCGGTCCGAAGAAACAGGGCGCGATGCTGGAAGGAAGCAAGGACTTTTGCAAAGCTTTCCTTCAGAAATATAACATCCCGACAGCCCGCTACCAGACCTTCACCGAAGCCAATTACCGCGATGCCGTAGAGTACCTGCGCACGCACGACTACCCGGTCGTATTGAAGGCAGATGGACTGGCAGCAGGCAAAGGCGTGATCATCGCCCAGACGTTTGAAGAAGCCCTCGATACGCTGGAGGCGATGCTGCGCAACCACAAATTTGGTATGGCGGGGAGCAAAGTGGTCATTGAAGAGTTTCTGGAAGGTATAGAAGTCTCTGTGTTCATCCTCACCGATGGCAAAGAGTATGTGCTGCTGCCGGAGGCGAAAGACTACAAGCGTATAGGCGAAGGTGACGCCGGGCTTAACACAGGAGGTATGGGGGCTATTTCGCCGGTGCCTTTTGTGGACGATGTCTTCATGCAGAAGGTAAAGGAGCGTGTTATAGAACCTACGATACAGGGCCTGCAGGCAGAGAACTTAGAGTATACCGGTTTCCTCTTTATCGGCCTGATCAAAGTGAACGGAGAACCCTACGTGATCGAATACAACGTGCGCCTGGGAGATCCGGAGACCGAAGCGATCCTGCCAAGGATCAAGTCGGACCTGTTTGAGCTGTTCCTGGCGCTGCACGATCATAAGCTGGGTAGCTTCCAGCTGGAAGTCGATCCGCGTACGGCAGCTACCGTGTTCCTGGTTTCAGGAGGGTATCCGGAGGGCTTTGATAAAGGCAAGGAGATCCGCGGCCTGGGGCAGGTAGCTCTGGACACGCTCGTGTTCCATGCGGGCACCAAGCAGGTTGATGACAAAATACTGAGCAATGGCGGCCGCGTGATTGCGGTTACCGGACTGGGCGATAGCATACAGAGTGCGTTGGCAAAGGCAAATGCCGCTGCAGAAACCATCGACTGGACCGACCGCTACTACCGCCGTGACATAGGCTTCGATCTGCAGGAGCTGCCGACCGCCTAGTATTCTATACCTACACAAAAAGCGAAGGCCGTTGTCACATGACAACGGCCTTCGCTTTTTTAAGGACTTTGTAAAACTAGCAGTACGCCTCAAACGCGCCTTGCAGATTATCTACAATGCGGTTCAGCTCGTTGCCCTCGATGTGGTAGCGCTCGATCATGTGCACCAGCTCGCCATCTTTGAAAAGCGCGATAGAAGGAGATGACGGAGGATAAGGCAGCATGAATTCTCTGGCCTTGGCTACCGCGTCCTGCTCCATACCTGCAAAAACAGTGATCATTTTGTCAGGGCGTTTTTCGGAGGAAGCGACTGCCATTTTAAGCGCCGGGCGCGCCTTGGAGGCAGCACAACCGCATACAGAGTTAACGGCCACCAGCACAGTGCCTTCTTTGGAAGACAAAGCCTGCTCTACCTCTTCAGAAGTCATTAATTGTTCGAAACCGGCTGAGGTTAAGTCCTCACGGATCGGGGCAACCATATATTCAGGATACATTCCCATGATTATCAGCTTTTAAATGAAAAATATGTACGTCTGCAAAATTAGTAATTTATCTCTACAAAGGCTATACGCCGGAGCGAACTGATGCTATATCCGCCTGAAATAAACTTAAGAAATAACTTTTAGGAATGTTTTAGGAACTTGTAAATCTGTAAAACCGGATGTAACCAGATAAAGTATACGGCAATACTAACCTGTCGTTTTTTGATTTTGATCTGAGTTGCAACCTAAAAAACAGAGGTTGTTTGCACGTAGCACATGGTAAACCAATGCGTTTGCTACCGGAGTTGTGCAGGCATTGCTTTACAAAAAGCTGCTCAGGCAGGAGCCAGGTACACATCCGGGAGGTGTTGGGAGGAAGGTGGGAAAAATATAATTAATTATATACCGTGTAACCTTTTGCATGTTGCTTCATTCTGACCGGTTTCTTTTAAAATTTACTACAAAATACATGTACCCATCCCTTCCAGCGAATCGTTTTGGCATGAGGAATCAACATCAGGCGGCTTATTTTTATCTCCCTGCCAGTGAAGGAAGATCCGCAGAGATCATCCTCATTGTCAACAGTGACAGGCGGTTTGTACAGGTGCCGATGCGGGAAGAAGATGTGGTACTGGAAGCTTTCTTTCAGCGCGATATGACCGAGATGGAAATCAATAGCTTCGGCACCAACCAGGTATGGCAGATTTTTGGAACCTGGAACGACCTGGCTGACGACCACATCCGGTATAGGGTAAGCGACTACGTGCTGTCCGAGCTGTATTACTTCAAAGATCTTTTCCCGCTTTCAGAAGGTATGGCAGCGTAGGCGCCTTCCTTCCGGCCTACACTATTGTCCTGTTGTCGTGCAGCCATTCTTCCTGCGGAACAAGCCGTGAAAGTACTACCCCTTACTGCACCTCGATCTCATCCACAAACAGCCAGGTTTTTTCACCCACACCCGGTCTGCCTTCAGGTACAGCCTTCAGATTTTCTACCACGACTTTTACATAGCGGGCGTTAGCCGGTTTAAAGTCGACGCGCAGGATGGCTTTCTCGCCGGACTCCGTAAAGGTATTGGTTGCTGCCAGTTTCTGAAACGTGCTGCCATCCGCAGAGCCGTATACCTGCAGGGCTTGCGGCGGGTACACATACGTGCCGCCCATCCGCAGGGCATGTACCTGCACGGACGAGATCGGCTGGGCAGACCCAAGATCAATGGTGGCTTCTACGTTGGTCTGAAAACCCAGTGACTGGTACGTACGGCCGCCTTTTTCATTGATGATGCCATCGACCAGGGTAAAGGCACCGTTGCCCGGAAAATAGGTAGAGGGCGCTTCCGCCAGCGTGATGTCCTTGCCGGTAGCCTTGTTCACATTGATGTTCAGCATGAGCGAGTCCAGGAGCTTTCCGTCCTGGTAGTACATGCCGGCAACGTCGGCGTTTTGGCTCACAACAAGGGGAGACGTGTAGGCTGTGGGCTGTTGCCTGTTCAGGCTATACAGCAGCTTCCCGTCTTTTGACCTTCCTGCCATTTCGATAACAAGGCCTTTGTGATCGGGTGCCGACGCTATGCTTACCTTTATGTCATAGAAGGCCTTGCTATACCTGGCGCCCCACAGGTCGTAGCGCCTGAACTGGGTAAGAAGCCTGTTTTCAAAGCTGCTCCAGTCCCGGGCATCTTTCGGGCTCCAGAGCACTTCGCTCAGGGCGCTCATCCTCGGGAAGATGTGGTATTCGACCTTGGCCGGGTAGCGTATGTACTCCGTCCAGACATTGGCCTGTGCGCCCAACACATACTGCGCCTGTTCGGCCGTCAGTTCTTTGGGTATAGGTTCGTAGCCGTATACCTTCTCAAGAGAGTTATAGCCGCCGATGGTAACCGAGTCTTCGTTGAGACTCTGGGAGTGGTCCAGGTACACATACGGGCCCGGCGTCATGATCACCTGATGCCCTTGGCTGGCTGCGTCGATGCCGCCTTCTTCTCCGCGCCAGCTCATCACGATGGCATTGGGTGCCAGGCCACCCTCCAGTATCTCGTCCCAGCCAATGATGGTGCGGCCTTTGCTGTTGATGTACTTCTCCATGCGCTGTATGAAATAGCTCTGCAGCTCATGCTCATCTTTCAGCCCTTCGTCCCGGATGCGTTTCTGGCAGAGTTGGCAATTTCGCCAGTTGGCCTTCGGGCTTTCGTCGCCTCCTACGTGGATGTAGTTGGAAGGAAAGATCTCCATCACTTCATCCAGCACGTTTTGCAGGAAAGTAAAGGTGGAGTCTTTGCCGGCGCAGTATATGTCATCAAAAATGCCCCAGGTTTGCTCTACCTGGTAGGGGCCGGTTCCCGGGCAACCCAGCTCCGGGTAGGCGGTTAAGGCGGCGGAGGAGTGGCCGGGCATTTCTATTTCAGGGATCACGGTGATGTGCCGGTCGGCAGCATACCTGACAATTTCTTTTGCCTCTTCCTGGGTATAGTAGCCGCCGTAACGGGTGTTGTCATTGCCGGTGCCCGGGTAACGGCCGATGATGGTCCCGTTCCGGTAGGCGCCTACTTCTGTGAGTTTCGGATACTTTTTGATCTCCAGGCGCCAGCCCTGGTCCTCGGTGAGGTGCCAGTGGAAGTAGTTCATCTTGTGCAGCGCAATGTAGTCGATGTACTTTTTGATGAAAGCCACCGGGAAGAAGTGGCGGCCAACGTCGAGGTGCATGCCGCGGTAAGCAAAGCGGGGTGCATCCTGAATGCTGACAAAAGGGACCTGCAGGCTGCTGCCCGATCGCTGGGCCGTATCCTGTGGCACAGGAAGCAACTGAATGAGCGACTGCATGCCGTAAAACGTGCCGGGGTGGCCGTCGCCTTCTATGCTTACGCCGTCGTTGTTCACCAGCAAGGTATAGGCACCCTGGTTTTCGACCTTTGCCTGGCGGGTGCTCAGGCGGATGTAGTTGCGGCTGGCCCTTTTCCGCACATCCAGCTTCAGGCCATAGTATTGCTGCAGGTAATCATTCAGGAAGTCTGCAGCTTTTCGGTCATTTTTATCCCGTACCACCAGCACCGTTTTCTCTCCCAGCGTGAAGGTACCTTGCTGTGCCTTCATGAATACAGGCTGAGGAATGATGGAAATGTTCTGAGCAAGCGAAGCTGTGGTAGCCAGTATAAGAACGAGTAAAGCGATTGCCTTCATTTCGAATGGGTTAAGGTGAGACTGTGATAAAAAAGCGCTTGAAACAGACGTTTGCCCGGTGTAATCGTAAATTATATGCTACTACGAAAAATTTGTATATTTAATACTATATTGTTTCACTGATTTTACTGAAAAAACTTATGAGACTATTGCTACTCTTACTACTGTTCTCGGGCTGTGCCATGGCGCAGAACATCCCTTCCCGCTGGGACGAGCTTATCGCCAGCGACTGGCCAAAGGCGATGGAGAAATCCTCCCGTACCTGTATTCTTCCCATTGGTATACTGGAGAAGCACGGCACGCATGCGCCTCTCGGCTCTGATCTGATCCATGTGCGGGAGTGGGCGGCGCGTGCTACCAGGAAAGAGTATGCCGTGGTGTTTCCGGACTACTTCTACGGACAGGTATACGAGGCCCAGCAGCAGCCCGGCACCTTTGCCCTGCCCAGCCGGGTGGTGTGGGACCTGCTGGAAGCAACCTGCGAGGAAATTGCCCGGAACGGCTTCGACAAGATCGTGATCGTGAACGGGCACGGCGGCAACCCGCAGCTGTTGCGCTACTTTGTGCAGTCGCAGCTGGAGAAGCGCCGGAATTATGCCGTGTACTTCTTTGAACCGGGAGAGGATCCGGCCTTCGCGGAAAAAATGAAGAAGCTGCGCAAAACCGATCCTGCCGGTGATATGCATGGCGGCGAAAACGAAACTTCCTCCCTGCTATACCTGCGCCCTGACCTGGTGAAGCAGGAGCGGGCTGTGCAGGAGTCTGGCGCAGACAAGAAGCGTATGGCCGACCTGCCGAACCTCTACACCGCCATCTGGTGGTATGCCAGCTTCCCCAACCACTATGCCGGCCAGGCGGAGAAGGCATCCAAAGAACTCGGCGAACTAATCACAGAGCATAAAATTGAGCAACTAGTGAGTGCGCTGAAAGCGGTGAAAGCAGACAAGAAGACGCTGGAGCTGCAGAAGGAATATTTTGATAACGTAGAGCGTGTGGGAGGGAAGAAGTAGGTATAGCTTTTCTGCGATTACCTTAAAATTTTATAATTCCGGATAAGCCTGCAGTATTTGATAGGTTGATCAGGCACCAGCGCATTACCATAATTTCAGAATCTGGTATGAAACATAAACTGCTCATCATTTTAGGGTTGTTCCTGATTTATCCGGCGCTCTCTCAGAAAAATGAGAGACTACTAATGCGGGTAGACAGCATTATCAATCCCCTCGTGGTTACCAACAACTATAGTGGAACGGTTCTGATTTCCAGAAACGGAGAAACGCTGCTGTCGAAAGCTTATGGGAAAATGAGCCGTGAATACGATCTGAATACTACCCCTGATACCCGGTTTATGGTTGCTTCTGTTTCGATGGTGTTTACTTCTGCCGCCATTCTGAAACTTAGTGAAACGGGGAAGCTTTTGTTAAGTGACCCTGTTTCAAAATTCATCCCCGATTACAAACACGGAAACAAGCTTACGATCCATGATTTGCTTGCGCAACGCTCCGGTATACCTGCCATCGGTACCGACGGGAGGGTGGATTATGACAGCATCACAAAGTTTGAACATACGCCTGAAAAACTTTATGCTTATTTCAAGGATGACGAGCTATTGTTTAAGCCAGGCGAAGAGTACAATCATGGGAGATCAGACTATATACTGCTCGCCTACATCATTGAGAAAGTGACCGGAAAAGCCTTCGGTCAGTATTTAAAAGAGGCGGTATTTGCGCCGCTTGGCATGCAGCATACCGGGCATTATGTCAGCGAAAAGGAAATCATTCAGAATCTGGCCAAAGGGTATGCTCCCAAAGGTTCCTATGACCTGGAATCCGCGTATCAGATTGACTGGTCCTCCAAAACCGGTCATGGCTCTATCTATTCAACCACGGCTGATTTACAGAAGTTTGCTCAGGCAGGTATAGACCATAAGCTTCTGACGAAAGCATCCTGGGACAAAATATTTACGGATTATGGGGACAATGTTGGGTATGGATGGTTTATTTCAAAACACCTGAACCGTGACAGGTACCAGATGAATGGGAGAGCCCCCGGCTTTTCATCTTATATGGGTATTTATCCGAAAGAGAAACTCGCTGTGATTGTTCTGTCCAATAATTACATTTCCCTGCCGGCTGATGTAGGAAAAACAATTGCAGCGCTGGCTTTAAACGAACCTTTCGAACGGTTGAACCTCACCAATAAAACAGTGCCTGCCAAAACCGCAAAGAAGCTGACAGGCACTTATAAATTTGATGAGAACTTCTACGTGCCCAATCATGAGCTGGTCATAAGCAATGAAAACGGCCATCTGGTTTCAGATTGGGGAGGCCTTATACCGATAGACAAGGGAGATAAAAATTTCAAGGAGTTTATTCTAAGAACTTACTGGTCATCCGTTCAGTTCGTGGAAGGTGCCAAAGGAGAAATTACACATATCATGTATGATGATCATAAAGGCGTAAAAATAAAATAGTCTTTCTGCTGACGGTATTTGCCACTCTAACGGCTGAAAAAAAAGTTCTTAGCAACTCTGCTTCTTATTGAGCTTTCGTTCTGAATTATACCGAACAATCAGGTATAGCAGAGCGGCGGCAAGCCGTCTAAGGTTGCCGGTCATTTACATAAATCAGAGTTATCCAGATACTAGAATGGGCAAAAACATCAGGGAAAAAATCCTTTCGGCCTACGAAGAAATGGCGGAAAGCTATAACAGGTTAATCGATCATAAGCCCCACAATGCTTATTATGACAGACCCAATACCTTGGGATTGATTCCGGAGGTGAAAGGTAAATTCGTTCTGGATGCCGCCTGCGGCCCTGGTAAATATGCGGAGATGCTTATTGCTCAAGGCGCTGAAGTGACCGGGTTTGATATCAGCCCCCGGATGGTAGATTTCGCTAGAGAAAGGAACAAGGATGCAGGCACCTTCTTTGTCTATGACCTGGCTGATCCGCTTGAGATGCTGGAGGATGCATCATTTGACATAGTTCTGTGTGCATTAGCCCTGCATTATGTACAAGACTGGACCTTGACGATCAAGGAATTTCGCAGGGTTTTGAAACCGGAAGGATACCTTGTGATTTCAATTGAACACCCGTTCTCTGAATTTAACTACTTCAAGTCAACCCGGTATTTTGATACTGAACCAGTGAAATGCACGTGGAAGGGCTTTGGGAAACCAATTGAGATGAATAGTTACAGGAGACCACTCGGTGCTTGTATTGCTCCCCTGACTGAGAATGGTTTCAACATTGATAAACTGATTGAGCCAAAGCCAGTGGAAGAATTCGAAAAGTTGGACCCAAAGCACTACAAAAAATTAAATGATTTCCCTGCTTTTATGTGCATAAGAGCTGTGCCTCGAAAATAATAATTCGGGGTGAGGAGTGACGAAGCGACAGCCATTCTAAAGGTTATCGGGCAAAGAATGGTAAGTTAGCTTATTACACAGATACTGTACGAACTACCGGATACAGTGGACGGGAACAAGCAATGGATAAGGCTAATAGACAGGATAGTCCAAGCAGGGTGATGGTGGTGGCCCTAGAGCTGAGCAATACAGCTGCTGTTTTCAGAAAGAAAAGAGCTTTGCGCATTCAGCTTGAGAATATTTGAGGATTGGTAAGTATAGAAGCTACAATATTGGAAGCTACATCTGAACCAAAACTTTTTAGCTTATCTATGATTCGAGATTTCTTTTCCTCAACGGGAGCTTCCAAATCTATTATCTCCTGCACTTCCTTCTGCTGCTTACCAGTCAATTCATCCTTTATAGCAGAGAGGATAATATCGATATTGATATTTGCTTCTTGGTGTTGATTTTGAGTAAGTGATATATGTATCCGTTCACTATCAGGCTTTTTGTTTTCTCTTTCCGGTAAACCAAATTCAATTAACTGATAGATAAAGCCTTCTATGATAATTTTCGCTTGATGCTTTCTTATCAATGCATTACTGCCTCCATTATAGCTTGGTCTAAACTCTAATTTTTTTATATGTTCTACTGAAGCTGAGTTATTGCCGTAAATCATGGCAACTATATTCTCTGCTGTACTTTTCCAGCCCTCTAGTGTTGATTGACCGCTTATCATGTCAGTCTCCGCCAGAAGTTTATTTAATGCTTTTAAATATTTCTCAGTCATGGCATGAAAGTTGGCTGAAATAATAGCCCTTGGTTAGCCTTTTAGAATCTTTTTTACCTTCTTCTTAATATCTGGCATCAACTTATAAATCTGGTCAGCAGAAAATCTGAGCTGCATATTATAAGGTGTCTTGATGCTTTCTTGGGCAAGAATCCATGTCCTATGGACTTCTCTTACAGATACAAGCTGAAAGATTTTGTTGTGTATCAGCTTAAGCTCCTCTTC
>NZ_JSYF01000273.1:0-765 GCF_054824225.1 Pontibacter sp. HJ8 | reverse complement strand
GTTTATTCTTATCCTGGTACCATACCACGTATGGGGCAGCAATTTAGAGCAAGCCAGAGCGAGCGTGTTTTCTTCGGGCCATGGGAGACCTACTTCCTGCTGGCAGAGGCTGCTGTACGTGGCTGGAGTACACCGATGTCTGCGAAAGAAGCCTATGAAGCAGGCGTTACAAGTAATTTTGTTTACTGGGGTGCACCGATGGGCGGCTACCTAAGCTCTGACAAGTATAACCGAAATGGTACATCGGCTAGCTGGGACCATATTGCTGAACCTCCGGCCACCTATACCATGCAGTATGAAAATGGCTATACAGGTGCACAAGAGGTGGCTACTGTCAAGTACCCGGCTAATCACCTGTACAAGAACGGAAGTGTGAAGAATGACCATCTGACCAAGATTATCACACAGAAGTATATCGCCCAGTTCCCGTGGTTGCCGCTGGAGGCCTGGAACGATCACAGAAGACTTGGTCTGCCATTCTTCGAGAACCCTGCAGTGGAGAACCCGCTTCCAAACCTGCCTGCAATAACTTCCTCCAACTATATGGAGAGTAGAAAGGAGTTCTTCCCGCAACGACTGAAATACCCTTCGAGCTTGCAGAATACAAACCCGGAAGGCTACAGACAGGCTATCGGGTTCCTGAATGGAGAAGATGCTGTGGCAACACCACTTTGGTGGGCTAAAAAGTAACAATATCCTGTAAGCTACCTATGATGAAGTAAAGCTGAAGCTGCACTGAATCTGCTTTGCTTAATTAGTATCGGC
>NZ_JSYF01000272.1:0-13019 GCF_054824225.1 Pontibacter sp. HJ8 | reverse complement strand
GGAGATTCGAACTCCCACACCCGAAGGCACCACCCCCTCAAGATGGCGTGTCTACCAATTTCACCACGTGCGCAGGTAAAAGTAGGATGCAAAAGTATAGAGCAGTTATGAGATTTGCAACAATCATGCGCTATCCTGGCCATTTTTTAGGACACTCTTTTTATGCACGCAACCGACAACCCACAAAGTCAACTACTTAGGCTGTTGAGGCAAGGTATACCGGAGACCTAAAAAAGTCCTTCGCCCCTGCAGCGGAGCATAGTTATACTCCGTGTCAAAGCTATACCTGTTCGGGTTATCCACTTCCACCGCTTTATCGAAGGGATCAAACGGTCGCATGAGCGGGTGCTTTGGCAGAAAGTTGAAGAGATTCTTCACCCCGCCGTATACCTCAAGCCCTTCCCCCAACATTTTGGTCAACTGCAGGTTCTGCAAGCTAAACCAGGGAGAACGATCCGGTCTGAAATCATTTTCCTGCACCGGCAGGTACATCGGCCCCTTCACACTGCCGGTATAATCCACTGTCAGGCCGATGTTGCTGAACCGGTATGAGGCCGTAAAGGTGCCCGAAAATCGGGGAGCGTGCAGCTGCGGCACCCGCACCTCCTGCTCCTCCCCTGTCTCCTCTACCTGGTAGACATCCATCAGCGTGGCACCGGCATGGAGGCGCAACGGAAACGTGAAAGCCAGTTCCCCATTCAGCGCTATACCTTTGGAGATCGCATGCCCGCTGAGGTTGTCGTAGATGATCAGGTTGTTGTCGGTCAGGAAGTCGGCTAAGATCTTGTTGGTAAAGTAGGTATAGAAGGCTGCTCCCTCCAGGTTGAGGTAACCGCTGTTCAGGCTGATGTAGCGCTGGTAGTTGAGACTGGCGTTGTAGGATTGCTCCGGTTTGAGTTCATTCCGGACCACTACCTGGCGGGCACCAGTGAGGGCGGCATGATCTTCGGTAAAAAGATTCACTACCCGGTAGCCGTTGCCCAGGCTCAGACGAAAAATATTATCAGCATTAGGAGACCATCTGGCATTGAAGCGGGGCGAAAGAATGCTGCCATGCTGCGTATTATAATCGTAGCGAAGCCCAGTGAGCAGGGTTATTTTTTCGGAAGCTCTGTACTCGTGCTGCGCGAAGGCGCCCGGCAAGGAAGTTTGGCTCGGCTGGTTTGCTCCTAAAGAACCGTTACTACGCTGGGTGGCCGGGGTGTTGTCATCGTACCAGGTATAGCGGTAGGCAGCACCCAGCAGCAGCTTGTGCCGCGCGCCCATCTCCCTGTCCCAGACCAGTTGCCCGAAGGCTACACGCTGCTGCCCTTTGTACAGGGTGTTGCCATACGCCGCGTTCTGCAGGTGATCGTTGAAAGAATAACTCAGCACAACGTTTTCCTGCAGGGGTAACTGATAGGTTCCCAGCACCTCATAGCGCCTCGTATAGACCGATTCTCCGTAAATGCTGTCTCCGCCACGGAAAGCCGGCGTCCACTGCAACTCGCCGCCAAACCGGTCTTCGTAGTAGTAGCGGGCGGCCAGGCTGGCCACGCGGTTGTTGTTTCTGCTCAGGCTCCACTTGTTAAAAAGTGAAATCCGGTGCTGCAACGGCACATCCGTAAAGTTATCCTCGTTTACATCGCGCCTGTCGTCGAACCTGAAATAGTTTGCGCTCAGCAGGGTGGCCGCCTTTGCCCATTGCCTGCTATACCCTATATCCGTGTTCAGCTCCTTGTGAGAGGTATAGAATACATCGGCAGACAGCTTGGGCGCTGTAGCCGGACTTTTGGTAATGATGTTGATGAGGCCGGCCACCGCTTCCGAGCCGTACAGGGTGGAAGCCGGCCCTTTCACTACCTCTACCCGCTCGATGAGGCTGTTGGGTATACCGCTCAGCCCATACACGGTCGACAAGGCACTCACAAGCGGCATGCCGTCAATGAGCACCATCGTGTAAGCGCCCTCCATACCATTGATGTGGATGTCGCCGGTGCCGCATACGTTGCAATTGATCTGGGGCTGCACCCCGTTCACGATCTCCAGTGCTTCAAAAATGGCTGGCGTAGGATTTTTCTGAAAATATTGCGGCGTATAGATCTCTACCGGCACGGGCGACTCCAGCAGATATGTTTCGCGCATGGTACCGGTTACCACCACCTCGCTTAACCTGGCGTCTTGTTGCTGCAATTGTACCCGGATGGCCGTCACCTCTCCCGCTTTCACGGTCACATTTTTTTCGAAGGGCCTGAATCCTACTGCCGTTACTTTCAACAGATGCTTGCCGGCCGGGAGCAGTTGCAGTTCAAATCTGCCCCTTTCATCTGCCGTGACGCCCATGGTGGTGCCCGCTATACCTACACTGGCATAGGCTGCGGGTACGTCACCGGCCAGCACCACACCGCTTATACTCCCCTGCTGCGCCAGCACAAGCAGAGGCAGGAGCAGGCAAATTCCCGTCAGATACAGGTGTTTCATAATAGTAAATAAGGTATAATGTCTTTAATACGAGACAAACTTAAATAAATGTTTAGATTAATCTAAAAAAATAAATTAGAACAATCTAAAAACCATATAGTCTTCCCGTTGGTTGATAAGGTGTGACTGATCCGGGGGTATAGCACGGGAGGTCCGGAAGGAGAGAAATGAAAAAATATGGCTAAGTTCAGGATCACAGAAACCTTATTTAGGAAGAAAAATGTTGCTTAAGTTCTGGGGAAATAACATGAGTTTTTCTGTGGAAAAGGGGCACGAAGGATAATATTCCGGCTTTTAGTTTGAACTATTCGGAGCTTATCCCTAAATTTATACCTGTGTCCCAAACAGTCGGGATATACTTTACCACTTGCCAAGTACAGTTATATGAGCATCGAGATCAAAGGATTGTCTAAAGCGTTCGGAAAAAGAAATGTTTTGCAAGCGCTGGATTTAACTATAGAACAAGGGCAATGTTACTGCCTATTAGGTAAAAATGGGGTTGGCAAAAGTACTTTCCTGAACTGCATTCTTGATCTCATCAAGGCGGATGAAGGCACCATCAGCCTTTTCGGCAAAGATTATCTGTCCCACAACCTGGAAGTAAAGCAGGACCTCGGAGCGCTCTGCGAAGACAATCCGCTGATCGAAGAATTTACCGGTCTGGAGTATCTCAACTTCATTGCCAAGCTCTACAAACTACCGCAGCAGGAAGCAGAGCAGCGCATCAGCAGCCTGACCAACTACTTCTTCACCGACAAAGAATCGTTGCACAAGAACATTGCCGGCTACTCTACCGGTATGAAGAAAAAAGTGGGCATAGTAGCCGCTATCCTGCACAAGCCGCGTGTGCTGCTTCTGGATGAACCCTTCACAGGCCTGGATCCGATCGCCGCGCAGTTGCTGGTGCAGCTCATCCGCAATTACAGCACCCCCAACCGGGTCGTGCTGATCTCTTCGCACGACCTGAACTATGTGGAGCGTGTCGCGACGCACATTGGCGTGTTAAACGATGGCCAGCTCATGTACAACGGCACCGTGCACCAGTTTACCATGAACGGCGAGAGCCTCATCGACCAGGCCTTGTTCCAACTCCTGCTGCCGCATCATGCCACTACCGACGCCAACATCGACTGGATGTTGAATTAGTGAAAGGGTTTGTGAGTTTAGGAGTTTGAGAAATTTATCACTCCCAAACTCGGAAATTCCTAAACTCCTAAACTCAGACTATGGATTTGATCTTATACTCGTGCAAAGCGAGACTGAACAGTTACTTCCGGCAGAAGAAAGTGCAGCGTGTCCTGTTGCTGGCGCTGGGCATTGTGATCTCGGGCTTCTATGCCTGGCTGTTCTCGTTTCTGCTGCAGCAGTCGCAGGAAGGTAGCTTTGACTTTGGTGTAGAAAAAATGCTGAGTTACACCAACCTGCTGCTCCTCACCCTGATCATACTACGGGGTTTTTTCCCGGCATACATCCCGAAAGCTGATTTTATCAACCGGATATACCCTGTCCCGCCACTCAAGCGCTTCTGGACAGAGCTGGTGGTCGAACTGGTTTCGCCGTTCTACTTTGTGCTGCTCAACTTCCTGGTGCTGCTGTTCCTCATGTCGCCGGATTATAAACTGATGCACCTGGTGCAAAGCTTCCTGGTATTCCTGACAGCCCATATTACCCGCCGCACGCTTCAGCTCTTCATTGAACGCAAGATCAACTGGCGCACCAGCATGTTTGTGGGAGCAGTCGTGATGGCGGGTGCTTTCATAGCCCTGCAGGCGCGCGCGCCGATGTTTGAGCCGATCACCTCGCTGCTCATGCTGGTCGTGCACCTGGCCTCGCTGGGTTCTTTCCTGACTTCCAACTATTTTCTGGAGCAGGCAGCGTATGAACCCAAACGCAGAACCGTGAACTATAGCAGCGATGCGCGACGCAGCCTGGGCTGGAGGCTTTTCAAGAACCACAAAATGGCCAAGCAACTGCTGCTGTTCGGGTTGGGTTTTAAGCTGCTCATGCTGGGCATAGACGCCACCGTTTACATGGCCAAGGGCGTACACATGCTGGACAAGAATATCTCGTTGTGGCTCTTTGTAGGCCCGCTGGTGATCTATACCTATGTGTTCAATAATGTGTGGGGCTTTTACAAGAGTCTTTGGCTCACCACGGAACGTGCTACCGGCAACTACAAGGAATTTCTGAAAGCCAGCCTGATGCCGCTTCGCCTGCCGCTGCTGATCGATGCCGCTATCGTGTTGCTGTATGTGGCGCTGTTCAATCATGAGCAGGCAACTTTTATTCTGCTGATGTATGTATCGGCCGTTCTCGTGCTGACGCCTATCGGCATCATTTCGTCTTTCACGAGTCCGAAGATGGTGAAGGGCGGTATACTGAGCTTCAGTGCCAAAACCTCCTACCTGTACAGTATCATCTCTATCGTGCTTCTGGGCTTGCTGTTCCTGCCCTTGCTGCACCCGATCCTATACCTGGTATACCCGCTCGTGATCGGCCTGACACTCTTTGCAATGGTAGCCGTGCTGAAGGAGTATAAACAATACAAGTACAAGCTCTTTGAGACGCTGTATAAAACGGAAGTATAACTCAAAACAAAGCTCCCTTGCTGATTGACAGCAAGGGAGCTTTGTTTTAGACTGTAGTAGCAGCCGGCGAAACTTTCTGTTAATTTCCATATAGGAACTATGCATACCTGCGTTTTGTAATACAGCTAACCGCACGACCCAACCAGTAAGACCACACAGATGGAATTTGATTACGATAAATTTTTAGAAAAACTCGAGAAAAAGGCGCTCTCCAATGAAGAAGCCTCCCTGGAGATTTACCAGGAGATACGGGATGCAGAAAACCAGAAAGCTAGTTTCCTGGACCAGGCCACGGAAAACCCGGACTTCATGACCCACATCGGCAGCCAGGTAGACAGTTATATCACTTACCTGAAGGTGCTCCATAACGAACTAGCGCCACAGGGACTCACCCCGGACACGCAGGTATACCAGCAAGACAAGGACATTATTGACCGTACCATGGAACTGGTGAAAGAGCTGGAAGAAGTGGAGAAAAACCGCCTCGGCAACAGCAAAACTTCCCTGCAGCGAAGCAACCTCAACACGACCAGCGCGGATTTACTGTAGCCGGATGATAGAAATAAAAAAAGCCACCCGATCAGGAGTGGCTTTTTTTGTGATCCCGCTGGGATTCGAACCCAGGACCCATACATTAAAAGTGTATTGCTCTACCAGCTGAGCTACAGAATCGGTACTGTTTTACCCGTGTTGGGAGTGCAAAAGTAGCAGTTTTTCTTAAAAACACAAACCTTGCGCGTTTAAAACTACTACGATTGATACCTGAATCAAACGCTGCGATTCATTTTTGGTTCAATGTTTCTCAGGATCAACTTCTTAGTAACAGATATAAAAAATCATCCGTTACAAAAAAAGTAGCGTTGCTTTATGATAATCAGGTTAGAAAGTGAGCACATGCCCCTCCCGTCCGGGGCCAGTTAAACAGGCATCAGCTCACCCAGATCGATGACGTCCACTTCTATGTTGGCCTGCAATTCAAGCTGAAGGTGCATCCGGTTGGGCTTGGGCGTGATGTCCAACACCCGCACCTCTTCTACCGCTCCGCTAAGTTTCAGCCCTTTCAGTTCCAGTCCTTTTTCCAGTGCGCCGTTGGTCTTCCGCAGCTCACCCCAAATAATTTCCTGCAGGTTGACTCTTGCTTTTTGTATGATCTGGTTATACGCCACCTTATTGACCAGCACTTCCAGGGAGGAATTATAAAAACGGCTCGAAGTCCGGGATTCCATATTGAACTGCCGAACAAAGACCTGCTGTGACGCATTGTCGTAGCCTAAGTTGGCCAGCACATAAAGGTCTACCTGATCGCGTTTGAGGAGAGTGCGCAGAATGCGGATTCTGACTTTGAGGAAGATGTCGCCGGCGCCCGTACTGCTGCCGGCAAGCCCGATATCCAGTATTTGGGCGTAAGGGGATGGCTCCGCACTTTCGGTAGACTTGGGAATGAATTCTCCCACCAATTGCTTTTTCAGTACACTTTCCAGAGCGGTATAAGAGATGGACACCGGCACCTGGATCTTGACAAAGTTTTCCATAGATAAACTTTAGAGAGGCGATGGCAATACATACCTGAAACTACCTGATGTAGTTTCGGCTTGCCAATAGTAGAAATAAAAAAAGCCTCAAACACAGGTTTGAGGCTTTTGTGATCCCGCTGGGATTCGAACCCAGGACCCATACATTAAAAGTGTATTGCTCTACCAGCTGAGCTACAGAATCTTTTACTAACTTGCATTCTCAAGGGCAACTCCCTCAATCGCGTTGCAAAAGTAATAGCTATCTGATTAAATGCAAAATCTTTGGTTCAAAATATCTGGTTTTTTGCTTCTTTTTTTGGCGCTGACCACCGAACCGGTTTACAGTCAGACAGATAACAAAAGCCTTTTTAAAGCAGATTCTTTATTCAATAACCAGCAGTACGTAGAAGCCTTTGCTGTCTATGACTCTTTGTTGCAGCATCAGCAGGTATACACCCCGCAGATGCTGCTCAAAATGGCGTATATCAAGGAAGGACTGCGCGACTATACGGGTGCTATGTACTACCTGCATTTGTTTTACAAGAAGCAGCCCAGCCGGTCCGTACTCAAAAAAATGGAAGAGCTGGGGCAGGCCCACCGCCTGAGTGGCTATGAATACAACGACCTCCAGTTCTTCAAGACGCAGTTCAGCAAGCACTACATGCGCATTCTGGAGCTGATGCTGCTCGTGGCTGTGGTGACCGTCACCGTTATGTTTGTGAGCTGGCGCAAAGGCCACCGGTTTTCGGGCACTTTCAAAACCGGCTTCATCCTATACCTGCTCTTCATCCTCTACTACATCAATTTCCTGAACCTGGGCGATGAAGGCATCATCAAAAACGACCAGGTAGCGATCATGTCCGCCCCGTCGGCAGGGGCTACCTGGCTGGCCACCGCCACACAGGGGCATAAAGTACCGATTACCGGCGAGCAGGATATCTGGTATGAGATCAAGTGGAAAGGCCAGAAAGCGTATATCCGGAAAAATAACCTGCTGGAACTTCCTTGAAAAGGACACAAGACGCAGGACATAAGAAACAAGACTTTAAAACGAAAAAGGAGCTGAATGCTCCTTTTTCGTTTTCCTGAAATACACTTTGAGAAAAAGTCTTATGTCTTGAGTCTTACGTCTTGTATCTACTTTTTCAACGGCGAATCCTTCTCTTTGGCCATCACATTGTAGACCAGTTTGTCGGCCAGGCTCGGGAAGAGTTTATTCACCCATACCGCCATTTTGCCTTGCGTGGTCATCACCAGGTCCCGCTTGCGCTTGATGGTAGCTGTCAGGATCCGGTCGGCGACTTCTTCGGCACTCATCATCTTCTGCTCGTTACGCGGCGTTTCGCCCTGCTGCTGCCCGTCGGCGGCCAGGGCGGTATTGCGTATGTTGGAAGCTGTGAAGCCTGGGCAGGCAATCAAAACGTGTACGCCCGAGTGCAGCAACTCCGTACGCAGCGTCTCCAGGAAGCCGTGCATGGCAAACTTGGAAGCCGAATAGCCGGTGCGCGCGGGCAGTCCGCGGTAACCGGCGATGGAGGATATCCCGATGATCGAACCTTTGGCAGCCTGAATGTGCGGCAGTGCGAATTTGGTGCTGTACACCGTGCCCCAGAAGTTGATGTCCATTACCTTGCGCAACACATCCAGATCCAGGTCCTGGAAGAGCGCGCGCATGGAGATGCCGGCATTGTTAATGAGCACATCCAGCTTGCCATATCGGGCTACTGTTTCGGTTACCATACGCTCACAGTGGGCCTCCACGCTCACATCTGCGTTCAGGGCCAGGTTGTCTATACCTGCTGCCGTCAACTCCTGTACTGTCTGGTCGAGGTTCTGCTGGTTGCGTCCCGAGAAAGCGACCTTCGCTCCTGCTCCGCCAAATGCAAAAGCCAGAGCCTTGCCTATACCTGAGGTGCCGCCCGTGATCAGCACTACTTTATTTTTCATACCTGTCATGTCTGCTATACTACATCTCCTCTTTTAAAGAAATGCATTTACAAAACTAGTATTTCTGAGTTAAAAACAGGCAGGAATATACCAGGCCGGCGAGCACCCCGGGAAAGTAGTGCGGCAGGTATAGCTCCATGTTCGAAAGCAACTACACGCATACCTTAGAAATTACGTACATTTGCAGGTATAAAGCAGAAATAGCATGAGCAACTATACCCCATTAAGTGAGTTGGGCGAGTTTGGCCTGATCAAACTTATCAAAGACAAAGTGGAGCTGCGCCAGGAGTCTACCATTACAGGTATCGGCGACGACGCGGCTGTCCTGGAGCCGGGCGAGAAGCAGATCGTCGTGTCGAGCGACATGCTGCTGGAAGGCGTGCATTTTGACCTGACCTTCTGCCCGCTGAAGCACCTGGGCTATAAGGCTGTGGCCGTGAATGTATCCGATATCGCCGCCATGTTCGCCAAGCCGACGCAGATTACAGTGAACGTCGCATTGGGTGCCAAGTATACCGTGGAGGCGGTAGAGGAGCTGTATGAAGGTATACGGCTGGCCTGTGAGAACTACAACGTAGATCTGGTGGGCGGCGACACGACTTCTTCCCGCACCGGACTGGTGATCAGCATCACGGCCATTGGGGAGGTAGCCAAAGGGGATGCCGTGCTACGCAGCGGAGCGCAGGAAAACGACCTGATCTGTGTGACCGGAGACCTGGGCGCGGCATACCTGGGCCTGCAGATACTGGAACGCGAAAAGCAGGCGTATATGGCCAACCCGGACATGCAGCCGGAACTGGAGAACAAACAGTACATCATTGGCAGGCAGCTGCGCCCGGAAGCCCGCATGGATGTGATCCACGACATGAAGGAGCGCGACATCAAGCCTACTTCCATGATCGATGTATCAGACGGGCTGGCTTCGGAGCTGTTTCATATTTGCGCACAATCCGGCGTAGGCGCGACAATTTACAAAGACAACCTGCCGGCAGACGAGCAGATGCTGGAAACGGCCATGGAGTTCAACCTTGATCCGATCACCTGCATTTTGAATGGCGGTGAAGACTACGAACTGCTGTTCACGGTACCCCTGTCGGATTACGACAAAGTAAAGAACCACCCGGACATCAGCATCATCGGCAAGATCACCAGCAAGAGCGAGGGCATCAACCTGGCCAACAAGCACGGCCAGTCCTTCCCGCTGCAGGCCCAGGGCTGGAAGCATTTTTAGGTTTGCCCAGCAAACCAGCGTATCACGTAACACGACACATGTAGCACGATTTCGCTAATGTGTAAAGCAACAAAAAAGGAAAGCTGTATAGCTTTCCTTTTTTGTTTTTAAAGTCGTGATACTTGATACGTGCATCGTGATACCTAAATCAATCCTCCGGGAAAGGGATAAACACGAAGTTGGTGAAGCTTTCGCCGTCCACTACGAAGAGGCAGCAGAACTCATCTGGGTCTTTGTAGGCGGCAACAAAATCCTCCAACTTCTCTTCATCCACCAGCCGGTGCTTGATAAAATCCTCCAGGTACGATGCATAGATATGCCACTCCAGCGCCAGCTCTTCCTTCGCCAGAAAAAGCGAACCGATCGGGACTTCCGTGCGGGAGAAAACGAAGATTGGGTACTTGGAAATGTGGCGCTTGCGCACCTGGTACGAAGCTTCGCGCAACGTTTCAGCTACCACCACGAAATCTCTGGAGATGGTGCCGAGGTATTTGCCGTTTAATTCTGGATCGTTTTCCATATTCTTTGGAGACGTTGGATGCTAGATATTAGATATTAGATTTCTCTGTTCACTATTATGATGTCCTGAAATAACCCCTAAGTCTAACCTCTAAATACTAACGTCTACTATCTATTTAGCGGTTAACAAAACAATATTTTCAACGTGGTGCGTCTGCGGGAACATGTCTACCGGTTGCACGCGCGTTACGTCATACCGCTCAGAGAGCATCTCGAGGTCGCGGGCCTGCGTCGCCGGGTTACAGCTCACATACACGATACGGTTGGGGTGCACCTGCAGCAGCTTGGCTACCACCTTCTCGTCCATACCTGCTCTTGGCGGGTCTGTGATGACCACATCCGGCCGGCCATGGCGGGCAACCAGTTCATCCGAAAGAATATCTTTCATATCGCCGGCGTAGAATGTGGTGTTGGTGATGTCGTTTATCTGCGAGTTGATCTTGGCGTCTTCGATGGCGCTCGGCACATATTCTATACCGATCACCTCGCGGCACTGCCGGGCCACAAAGTTGGCAATGGTACCCGCTCCGGTATACAGGTCGTATACGAGCTCGTTGCCCGTCAGGCCAGCCAAGTCGCGGGTCAGCTTGTAGAGCTCGTAGGCCTGGTCGCCATTGGTCTGGTAAAAGGATTTAGGCCCGACCCGGAAGCGTATACCTTCCATTTCCTCGTGTATATACGGAAGCCCTTTGTAGCACACCACCTCCAGATCATGATAGGTTTCGTTTCCTTTGCCATTCACTACATACTGGAGCGAGGTGATCTCGGGGAACGTGGTGGCCAGGTGTTCCAGTATACCTGTCAGGGCTTCCGGATCCTCGTGGTATACCTGCAGGATCACCATCAGCTCACCCGTATTGGCAGTCCGAACAATGAGGTTGCGTAGCCAGCCCGTCATCCGGAGCTTGTCAAAGAATACCAGATCGTTTGCCCGGGCGTAATCCCGCACCGCCAGCCGGATGCTGTTGGATGGCTCCGGTTGCAGATAGCAGTTGCGGATATCCAATATCTTGTCGAAGCGACCCGGCATGTGGAAGCCCAGGGCACGGCGCTCATGCTCCTCGCCAGACTTGATCTGCTCGTTGGTCAGCCAGCCGTAGTTGGAGAAGGTAAACTCCAGTTTGTTGCGGTAAAACTTATCTTTGGCAGAGCCCAGAATCGGGTCAATGGCCGGAAGCGCTACTTTACCGATGCGCTCCAGGTTGTCCTGTACCTGCTTCTGCTTGTAGTAGAGCTGTGTGTCGTAACCGATGTGCTGCCACTTGCAGCCACCGCATGTCCCGAAGTGCTCACAAAAAGGCTGTACGCGCACATCAGAATAAGCATGGAACCGGACAGCCTCCGCCTCCATAAAACTTTTCTTTTTGCGGGTGATGCGCAGGTCTACCACGTCGCCGGGTGCTACGCCGCCCACAAATACCACCATGTTTTCGTGGCGGGCCAGGCATTTGCCTTCGGCTACCATCTCCTCTATCCGGATGTTTTCGAGTATCTCGAAATTGGTCTTCTTCTTAGTCTTTCTCACGATGCTGCAAAATTAACTAAAAATCGGGAGACGCGGGAATATGCGTGCTGTATGTCATTTCGAACAAAGCGAGAAATCTGAATTATTTCACGGCCTACACAATACTCCGGTTTCTATGAGCATTCGAAATGACAAGAATTCTATAGCAGTGCCGGATTCCCTCATTAATCACACAAAAGAGCCGCTCCTATTTCAGAAGCGGCTCTTTCCTTAATTCTAAATGAAATTCAGATTAATACGGCCTGGCCTCATGTGATCTGCTTTGAGCGTCTTCCACGCCCTGCTCTCCGGTCACGTTGCCCATTGGCCCGTCCATACCTTTGTCCATCTTCTTCATCTGCTGCGTAACCTGGTCTATGCGTTCGCGCACCAGGCGGCCATAGTCTTTGTCAGCCTGCGTGAAATGATCCAGCATTCTTTCCTGGATGCGAGGATCGCATTTGGCCAGGTCGTTGCCCAGGTTGTTGATCAACTCCTCTCGCTCCCAATCCTCAAAGTTGCGGAATGTCTCACCGGCCTGTTTAAAAGGATTGGCCCGCTCAATGGGCTGGCGTACCAGGTTGGCTTCGTAACGCGGCGTATATTCTTTTGCAGGCTTGGCAGCTTCGCTCAGGCCGCCGAGTACGGAGGGCTCGTAGTTCACGTGGATGTTCTGCCCTTCTGCAAAGTCTGTGTCGAAAGCCATCTGGCCGCCGCGCTGGTTGGTGGCTACGTGCGTTTTGGGTGCATTGATGGGCAGCTGCAGGTAGTTGGCGCCGATACGGTAGCGCTGCGTGTCAGAGTACGAGAAGGTACGCCCCTGCAGCATTTTATCGTCCGAGAAGTCAAGCCCATCTATCAGCACACCTGTTCCAAATGCCGCCAGTTCTACCTCGTTAAAGAAATCTACTGGGTTACGGTTCAGCGTCATTTTGCCTACTGGGTACCACGGGAACTGCTCTTTCGGCCATAGCTTGGTATCATCCAACGGATCAAAATCCAGTTCAGGATGGTCATCATCGGTCATAATCTGCACGTTCAGTTCCCACTCCGGAAAATCGCCTCGCTCAATGGCTTCATACAAGTCTTGCGTGCCATGGTTGAAGTTCTTTCCCTGTATTTCCTGTGCTTCTTTCTGGGTAAGGTTGCGGATGCCTTGTAGTGGCTCCCAGTGGTATTTTACAAGCACAGCCTCGCCATCAGCATTTACCCACTTGTAGGTATTGACACCGGAACCCTGCATCTGTCTGTAGTTG
>NZ_JSYF01000271.1:0-7825 GCF_054824225.1 Pontibacter sp. HJ8 | reverse complement strand
CTTAGCCCAAGAACGCTTGATCGTTTCGAGTCAAGAGTGTATGAAGGCGTATTGAAAGACGGGTTAGAAAACTCTGATAACCCAACCAGAAATAATGTTGTGATCAATCCGGCTTGGGATTCCAACTTCTATGCTTCCACTTCAGGAGAGATCGATTTTGTGGAGAAAGACGTGAACTGGTTACGTCTGCGTGACGTGACACTTCGCTATGCGCTTCCTACAACTCTATTGCAGCGCACGAAAGTGGTGAAGACAGCAAGTGTCTTTGTAACGGGTACGGACTTATTCCTGCTTACAAATTATTCTGGTCTTGACCCGGTAGGTAGCGCGACTAGCTTGGCGACAGGTGGTAGCGGCGGTCTTGGTTTCGACTACGGTAACTTGCCAATGCCTATGGGCCTGAACTTTGGTATTAACGTTGGTTTCTAATAATTAAGATAATGAGAAAGATAGTATATACAGCTCTTATGGCGGCCAGCTTATTTACCTTTTCCGGCTGCGAGAGTTACCTGGATGTTAACACGAACCCGAACGGACCTGACCAAGTGGTGCAGCCGCACCTGTATCTCTCGCCAATACTGGCTGAGATGGCACTGGGTATTCAATATGACGGCCGCTACCTGGGCAAGTACATCGCCAACTGGCATAGCACGGGAACTGATATAACCTGGGACCGTCATGGTTTTGCTTCTGCAAGCGATGCGGCCGGTCAGATCTGGAGATCGACTTACTACACGGCGGGACTTAACCTGAAAGACCTTATTCTTAAAGCAGAAGAAGAGAAGAAGTGGGACTTTGTGGCAGTAGGGTATGCGTTGCAGGCATATAACTGGCAGCTGACCACCGACTATCACGGTGATATCATCCTGTCGCAGGCTTTTGATCCAACCCTGTCAGCATTCGACTACGACTCACAGGAAGAAGTTTATGCTGAGGTAAGACGTTTAGCTGAATTGTCTTTGACTTATTTTGAAAAAGCGAAAGCCGAGCCACATCCCAACTCCCAGCTTGCTTCTGGTGACCTGATGTATGCCGGTGATGCAGCCAAATGGGAAAAGTTTGTGTATGGCTTGTTAGCCATCCATTACAACAACCTGTCTAATAAGTCCTCTTATGACCCTGCTAAGGTGATCGAGTATGTTGACAAGGCTTTTGCAAGCGGCGCTGACGACGCTTCTATACGTTTCCAAGGTTCTGTATCAGCCGATGCAAACTTCTGGGGGCCGATGAGAGGCAACCTGACCGACCCTAACGTCCGCCAGTCGAAGTTTATCGTTGGCCTGTTAGACGGTACTAACCCCGTATTACGCGACGTGCAACCTAATCCGGAAACAGGTGTCCTTGTGCCGACCATTACAGACCCTGTATTTGCAGGACAGCACCTGAAAGACCCACGTTTGCCAGTGATGTTGGCTCCAGCTGCTGACGGACAGTACAGAGGGGTTTCTTATGCCGGTGTTGCCGAATACACGGCGGCAGATCAGCGTCCTTACAACCTATATGGTACTAACACCGATGCTTCTAATGCATCAGCTCCAGGTAAATACCTGTTCCAGAATGCAGCCCGTTTTCCGATTATGACTTATGCGCAGCTGCAGTTTGTGAAGGCTGAGGCTGCCTATAAAAAAGGAGATAGAGTTTTGGCGCTGGAAGCCTATACGAAGGCTGTTAACGCGCATATGGACTTTGTGCGCAACTATGCTTCTGTTGCAGACAGAACTGTTTTTGATCAGCGCAGAGCTGCTTATATGGCTAACCCAAAAATGATGCCTGCAACAGCTGACCAGCTGACCTTATCGCACATTATGCTTCAGAAATACGTGGCACAGTGGGCATGGGGATTCGTTAACACTTGGTCTGACTTGAGAAGGTACCACTATACAGGAAACGAAAGCGGTGGTTCTTACGACGAAATCGATACAGATGCCAACGATAATGTGTTCCGTGGATACCTGTTGCCAACACAAGCGGGACTTCAGTTCTTCGCTTCTAATGGAGGCAAACCAGCCTACAGAATGCGACCTCGATACAACTCTGAATATGTTTGGAACGTGGAGGCACTCAGAGCAATTGGTGGTATGGATCAGAACTACCATACAAAAGAAACATGGTTTAGTAAGCCTGAATAATTCGAATGAATATGAAAAAGATATTTCTAAAGACACTCGCTGTATTATCGCTGGGCTTTATTTTCGGGTCTTGTGAGGAGAATGCCATTCCGGAACGTACAGAATATGTGACGAGTGGTGCCATGATCAGATTCTCGCACGCCTCTCAGGAAGCGCCTATGGTGAACTTCTATCTGAACGATAATAAGGTCAGTGCAAAGGCTCCTACACTCACCAATAGAGAAACCGGTCTTTCCTGGAACTCTACATTGGCCAATACCATTCATCCGGCCACTTACGGGTATGTAAATGTTCCGGCAGGCGATTATACCTTGAGTGTAATCGACACAACGACTATACCTGGTACAAAAGCCCTGCGAAAGAATGTGGTTGTTAGTGCGCCGGTAAAGCTTGATGAGAAGTTGTTCTACACCAGCTATCTGGTAGGAAAGCTTGACAACCTGGAACTGCTTACTGTGAAGGATGAGTTGCCTAATCCCGACTATAAAGTGGCTTATATCCGTTTTGTGAACGGTATGCCAGGTGCACCTGCCAACTTTGATGTAGTGGCTAAGCGTACACTGCCAACTACTGAAACTCTAAACCTGGCGACAAATGTCGCTTATAAAGGTGTTACAGGGTACATGGCTGTTGCTCCCGGCACTTACGATCTGGCACTATTCCTGAACGGTTCTCCAACAGCTTACACAACCTGGACCAGTGGTGTAATACAGGCCGGTAAAGTATATACCTTCTATACAAAAGGTAACTATACTACAACGCCTGGAACCATAAACAGACAGCTGTTAAGAGAAAGATAATACAGACAGACTTCCCAGGGCTGGTTAAGTTCCGGGAAGTCTTCTTTACACACCTTGCTCTGCTCACAATTGTCCTGAGCGCTACTGTAAAACGGAATAGTAGTTTGAATTGATAGTTTTTACATGAATAGCCCTCCTTTACTAACCCTATCGGAGGGCTTTTTTTTAGCTACCCCCAACACAATTGAAACGATGATCAGAAACTTTACCCTACTAATTGCCCTCCTTCTCTGCTCGGCAACCTTGTTTGCCCAGCAAACAAACCAACCACCCAAACGGGAATTCCGAGGCGTCTGGATCGCGACGGTGCAGAACATCGACTGGCCTTCCAAACCCAAACCGGGGGTAGACTCCGAAACACAAAAGCAGGAATTGCTGTCGATCCTGGATGAGCACCAGCGAACCGGCATCAACGCCATCATGCTGCAGATACGCCCCTCCACCGATGCGCTGTATGCCAAAGGGCGTGAGCAGTGGAGCATGTTCCTGACCGGGAAGCAAGGGAAGGCACCGGCCCCTTTTTATGACCCGCTGGAATTTGCGATCGCAGAAGCACACAAGCGCGGGATGGAACTGCACGCCTGGATCAACCCGTACCGGGCTACCACTAGTTTGGTAGACTCCCTAACCAGCCCCGACCACATCACCCGCACCACACCCGACTGGTTTTTTACCTACGACGACAAAAAGTACTTCAATCCGGGCCTGCCTGAAGTGCAACAGTACCTGGTGGATGTGATCATGGATGTGGTGCGCCACTACGATGTGGACGGCATTCACTTCGATGACTATTTCTACCCGTACCCGGGTAAGACGCCGCTGCCTGACTCTGCTTCCTATACCCGCTATGGGCAAAACTTTGCAAGCATAGAAGACTGGCGCCGCAACAACGTGGATGTGCTGATCAAAACCTTGTCGGACAGCATTCATGCCGAAAAGAAACATATGAAATTTGGCATCAGTCCTTTCGGCATCTGGCGCAACCAGGCCCAGGATTCGCTGGGTTCGGAAAGCAACGGCCTGTCCGGGTATAGCGCCCTCTATGCCGACGCCCGCAAATGGGTGCAGGAAGGCTGGGTAGACTACATCAACCCGCAGCTATACTTCCCGTTCCATTACAAAGCGGCGCCTTATGAGAAACTGCTCGACTGGTGGGCCGCCAACGCAAACGGCAAACATGTGTACATCGGCCAGGGCGTATACCGGGCCATGGAAGACCGGGAAGGCTGGCGCGACAAGCAACAACTCCCCAACCAGGTACGCTACCTCCGCGAGAATCCGGCTGTGCAGGGCAGTGTCTACTTCAGCTCTAAATCCCTGACCAACAACCTGGCTGGATTCCGGGATTCGCTTCAGTATGATTTTTACCGTTATCCGGCCCTGCAGCCAACCATGCCTTGGTTAGGAGAGTTAGCGCCGGTTGCTCCGCTCAAACTACGCGAAGATAAGTTTCTCTTCTTCCGGCGCTGGAAAAAGGCCAAATTGAAGTGGGATTCCCCGGATCAGCAAGAAAAGGTATATGGCTATGTCGTTTACCGCTTTGATGAGAACGAACCCATCAATCTGGAGCAATCCAAAAGTATCCTGAAAATCACTTTCGATGGGTCGATGAACTCCTTTCACGATGAAAGTGCCGAACGGGGTAAATCCTACCAGTATGTGGTCACTGCGATTGACCGGCTGAAAAACGAAAGTGCTCCGTCTAACTTCTTTCGGATGAGGTTGTGGTAAGTCGAGGGTGCGTGTCAACAATGAGCTGAAAGGCGCATGACATCACGCTGAGAATATTTGCAGAAGGCAGCACGAGAGCTGCTTATACCTAAGCGAATCAACATGAAAAGAAAAAAGACTTTACTGGGCCTGGTTCTGGCAGCCCTCATCCTGACAGCCAATGCGATTGCTTTTTCAAACAAGGCGCTGCCGGATTTTGAGGAAAGCAGTCTCGCAGGTATAGCCGCCAAAGGCCCGGCCTGGATACGGATCAACCAGCTCGGCTATACCCCGGGCGGTATAAAAGTGGCCGTATGGGGAAGCAAGTCCGAGGAACGCCTCAAGCGCTTCGAGCTGGTAGATGCCCAAACGAACAAAGTGGTTTTCAAAGGCAAGTCCGGCCAGGCTTACGGCGCTTACGGGCCTTTCAAGGCATCTTACCGGCTCAATTTTACGGAGTTCAGCAAGCCGGGCCGTTATTTCCTGCGGGCAGGTGCTGCATCATCTCCTGTTTTCAGAATTGATGTCGATGTCTACAAAGGCACGGCTGACTTTGCGCTCCGCTACATGCGGCAGCAGCGCAGCGGCTTCAACCCCTACCTGAAAGATTCCTGCCATACCCAGGACGGCTATACCATGTACGGCCCCATGCCCGATAGCACCCTCATCGACGTATCCGGCGGCTGGCACGATGCGTCCGACTACCTGCAGTATGCCACCACTTCGGCCAATGCCACGTACCACCTGCTGGCCGCCTACCGCGATTTTCCAGGTGTGTTCACCGATCAGCATCAGGGCAACGGACTGGAAGGAACCAACGGGGTGGCCGATGTGCTGGACGAAGCCAGATGGGGGCTGACCTGGCTCCTGAAACTGCATCCGCGCGAAGACTGGCTGTTCAACCAACTGGCCGATGACCGGGACCACCAGGGCATGCGCCTGCCCACCCAGGATCCGGTGGATTATGGCATGGGCAAAGGCGGAGCCCGTCCGGTATACTTTGCAACAGGCGAGCCCCAAGGCTTAGGGAAGTACAAGAACCGGGCAACGGGGGTAGCCTCGATCGCAGGCAAGTTTACCAGTGCTTTTGGTCTGGCGGCTCAGATCTACAGCGGCCAGGACAAAGAGCTATCCAACCTGTTCGGGCAAAAAGCACTTTCTGCCTACAAACTGGGTCTGGCCAAACCAGGTGTTACCCAGACAGCACCAAACCGGGCGCCTTATTTTTATGAAGAAGACAACTGGGTGGACGACATGCAACTGGGGGCAGCCGCCCTGTACCAGCTGACGGGCAACCAGGAGTATTTTAAGCAGGCCTATACCTATGGGCTGCAGGAGAAAGTAACGCCCTGGATGGGAGCCGACACGGCACGCCATTACCAGTGGTACCCGTTTCACAATTTCGGCCATTTCGAACTCGCTAAAAAAGCAGATACCGGGACCAAGGCCGAACTGATCGGGTTTTATCAAGAAGGGATAGAGCGGGTGTATGCCAAGGCGAAGAAGAATGCGTTTTACCGGGGAGTACCGTTCATCTGGTGCTCCAACAACCTGACCACTTCCTTTGCTATCCAGAACCACCTGTACCGTGAGCTGACCGGCGACCAGACCTACGCCGAACTGGAGCAGGCGAACATCGACTGGCTTTTCGGTTGTAACCCCTGGGGCACCAGTATGGTGTATGGCTTGCCTGCCGAAGGCGATACGCCGGTTGATCCGCATTCCGCCTTCACGCATTTGTTTAAATTCCCGATCGATGGGGGGCTGGTCGACGGGCCGGTGTATGGCAGTATCTTCAATAACCTGAAAGGGATAAAACTATACGGCGAAGATGCTTACGCGGAGTTTCAGTCGGGCCTGGTGGTATACCACGATGATTTTGGCGACTACAGCACCAACGAACCAACCATGGACGGCACCGCTTCGCTGATCTACCTGTTGGCAGCGAAGGAGCATAGCTCCGGGGAGGGGAAGCAGGCAAAAAAGTAAGTATTGATGCACACGGGGCCATCATCCGGGGCGATGTTTCGGAGAAGAAGCTAGCTGTGGTGTTCACAGGAGATGAGTTTGCCGATGGAGGGAGTGTTGTCCGGGAGGTGCTTAAAAAGCGCAAGGCCAAAGCATCCTTCTTTTTGACCGGGCGCTTCTACCGCAATCCCGATTTCCGTGTGCTGATCAAAGGGCTGAAGCAGGAGGGGCACTACCTGGGCGCGCATTCGGACGAGCACTTGCTTTACTGCGACTGGGCCAAACGCGATAGCCTGCTGGTGACGCAGGCGCAGTTCAGCCAGGATCTGCAAAAAAACTACCAGCGGATGGCAGCCTTCGGAATCCGGAAGTCAGATGCGCCTTATTTTCTGCCGCCCTATGAGTGGTATAACCGCCGCATTGTGGACTGGACCGGGCAGGAGGGACTGCAGTTGGTGAACTTTACGCCGGGGACCCGCTCTGCTGCCGACTATACCTGGCCGGAAATGGGAACCCGGTATGTGAGCTCAGAAACGATCCTGCAGTCTATACTCCAATACGAAGCGAAAGACCCACACGGGCTGAATGGCTTCATGTTGCTCCTGCACATCGGCACTGATCCCAGGCGGGAGGATAAATTTTACCACCGGCTGGACGAGCTCCTGACGCAGTTAGAAAAGAAAGGCTACCGGTTTGTCCGGGTGGATGAGGTGCTGTCGCCCTGAACCGGCTTTTCCTGATAGCAGGCTGAAGCCTGCTATTTTACCAGAATATAAAACGTAACGAAATGAAACAGATATTCTTACTGACCATCGTGACAATACTGCTTGGTTGCCAACGACCCGCTACCACGCCGCTGATACCCGAAGGTATAGCCTACCTTTCGCGGGAAGCCTGGGGTGCCAAGGCACCGGTGCTGCCCATGCGCAGCCACCAGCTGACGCGGCTCACCATTCATCACACCGCCACCACGCAGTCAACGAGTCGATCACTGGCAGATAAAATGAGAGCGTTGCAGAAGTTCTCGCAGGAGGATAGCCCGCTGGCCTCTGGCAAAATGAAGCCCGCCTGGGCCGACATCCCATATCACCTCTATGTGGATGTGCACGGCGAGGTAGCCGAGGGAAGAGATATCCAGTATGCCGGTGACTCGAACACCTCCTATGATCCGGCGGGCCACCTGCTGGTGGTGGTAGAAGGTAACTTCGAGAAAGGAGC
>NZ_JSYF01000270.1:0-7720 GCF_054824225.1 Pontibacter sp. HJ8 | reverse complement strand
CTATAGCATAAAGTAACGCCAACGTTCTACCAGTAAAAAGCCTTCCCCTATAGCAGGGAAAGGCTTTTTGTTTTCTGGAATCAAATGCCTCTTTATCGGAAGATGCTCCTTACAGAAACACCCGCTCCAGCACATCGCCCACGATGTAGGCCAGCGAGGCAGCCAGGCCACCTAGTAAAAGGGTTTCGGCGATTCCGCCCAGCATGTTTCGTTGCGTCACGATGCTTTTCAGGCTGCCCACGAGCACAAGGGCAACTCCGGTCAGCAGGCCGGAATAAAGAAACAACTCCGAATTGTTCATGGACTTATCGCTTCCGGCAAAAATATAGGCCAGCAAAGGTATGGCTCCGACCAGGACGAAGCTTAGAAACGTGACAGCAGCTGTTTTGACAGGCGTTTTATCATCCTTGATCATTTCAAGTTCCTCCTTCATCATGGTATCCACCCATACCTCTTTATCGGCCGTGATCACGTTGACGACGTTCTCCAGCAGGTCGCCTTTGAACCCTTTTGCTGCATAGATTTCGCGGATCTCATTCTTTTCCGTCTCCCCGAGGTTGTCCACCTCCCAATATTCAATGGCCTTGTGCCTGTCGAAGTTATCCCGGGAGGCTTTGGTAGAAAAGAAGTTTCCGACTGACATCGAAAAGCCATCTGCGATAAGATTCGCCAGGCCCAGAATAATGACCACCGCTATACCCAGGCTGGCGCCTTCCGCACCGGCCACTACAGCAAACGTCGTGATGGCCCCGTCTATGCCACCATACACAAATTCTGAGATGTACTCCTTGTTGAAGAAAAGGATTTTGTCGGTTGAGTGGATTTTTCGCTCCAGCATAGGCTTGCTTCTGAGGTATGCGTTCGGATTAACTTCAACTAAATTAACCAAAACAACTCGCCGGCCTTTCTGAAAACAGAAAAAAATGTAGTGTATTTTGTTGGTGCACAGGTGTTTGTCCGTGTGCGTGGCGAAACAACAGGTATACCGGTAAAAAAATAAGCTGGCTGTCCAGGAGATCAGCCAGCTTATGAACCGGAATTACTTCACCATGCTTTGCAGGTACTCCCGCACTTCCGGGGTGTCGTACTCGGCCATACCTTCCTGCCGGGCCACGATCTTGCCTTCGGGCGAAATTATGAAAGTGGTCGGGATGGCGTTGGAGTAAAACTCTTCGGGAAACTGACTGGCCGGCATGTATACCGGGAAGGTATAGCCTTTCTTGTCGATGAATTTCTTCACCTTGCCCATGCCGCCTTCATCCACAGAAAGCATCACGAAAGCGATTTTGTCAGAGCCTACTTTTTCATACAATTTCTGGATATTGGGCATCTCTGCTATACAGGGCGGGCACCAGGTTGCCCAGATATTCAGGAAAACAACCTTTCCTTTCAGGCTTTCAAACGGCACTGTTTTGCCATCCAGCCCGATCATCCTGAAGCCGGCACCCACCATAGCCGAAGAGCCAGCACCGGAAGTTTCCACTGCGTTGATAGCGGCCGACGTGGTGACAGGATCGGGCACACTGGCGTTTTTGATGCCGGTTGCCAGCAGCAGGCGCTGTACCTGGCCGATGGCCTCTGTATGTAATCCTGTCAGGTATAGTATCCCGAAAATGGCGAGGGTGACAGCCCAGCCAGGTATGTTTTTGATTGAGAATTTATTTTTGGTCATGATATTCTTCGGATTGAAATAACTGTTTTAATGACTTGATTTCTTTTGCTGCTTACAACTCTACCGTTATAAATCCCTGCTGCTGCAGGTCAAACATATAGGTTAAACCGTTTGGTATAACTTCCACACCGTCAAGCAACATAGCAGGTTCGATGTTGAGCTGTTTGAGCGACAAACCACATACTTTGTAAGTGACGCCTGCTGCTTTGCCTTTCTCGAACTCCTGCTCCATTTTACCTCCTTTTAAAAACGCTTCCACTGATTTGGAGCAGGCCATTACCACAAATTTATCACGTTTGTAGGGGCTGTTGGACGTAATGGTCTCCGCTGTATGTACGGCCGCCTTCAGGTGGTTAGGTTGACTGATGAGCACAGCATAGTTCTTTTTGGCAGCAATTGTTACATAACCTTGTGGTATGGTTGCCTGGGCGACTGTAGTGCCCGTGATGCTAAGTAACACAACCAGGCCTGTTGTCAGTACGGCCAAATACTTACCTGTATGCAGGGTACTTATGCCGGCTTGTGTCTTCTTTTTAAGGTCCATTAACTGGTCCAGTCCATAATAAACTGCTCCGTTCACGATAAAAAAGAGAAGCATACCGATCAGTGCTATGTTCTTGAGCAACGGTCCGCTACCAGCGGCACTCCCTACCTGTACGGTAAGGGTGATTGGTATCAATAGGGCCAGCAGCAGAAGCGCAGCCAGTTTGGTTTTGAAGCCGGACAACAGCAGAATGCCCCCAATCACCAGACCAATACCCGAAAGTAAGACAAGCGATTCGGCAGGGGCCATCCAGGTGGCCAGGTGCCCAAAAGATGCTTTACCCAGTCGGGTGGCTGCACCGGCTGTATCGAAAAGATGGTTGAGACCGGCTGTTATAAAGATAAGGCTGCCCATGATGCGTAGCACCAGGAATGATATTTTTTGCAACGGAGTAATGTCCATAAGTTGAGATTTTAATTCTTAAAATAAATGAAGCAGAGGTACAGGGTATCTCTTTTCCTCGGGTATGAGGAATTACAGTCAACATGAACATCAGGAGATTGATTATGCGAAAACCATCCTTTTGTCAGCTGTACTGGCATTTTGCTACAGGAATATTAAGAAAATCTCGGTGGGTCGGGTTCGGCTTCGAGGCTGGGAGGGAGGTGCTTTTTGCCGGCAGGAAGGTGCACCTGCTGCAGGAGAGCTGCTGGCAAGATGGCTGCCGGCACCATTTCCGTCAATACCGCATAGACAGGATGGCTGCACTCTGGAGCAAAATTGGTTCCGGACTGTTGCTCAGAGTGCGTCTGGTGTTTCAAGCATTTCTTGGCACATGTACGTTTTACCTGGCGCTGCCCGGCTGTGAGTGTCTCTGTCAGGTCACGTTGCTTGGCACATAGCATGCCGTTCACGCGCCCGCCCGGTTGGGAGAGGGTGAGCAGCAAAAGCAGCAGGCTGAAAAGAAGCAACAGGTGACACTTCATGGTTTCGTCAGGATAGAACAAGCAGGTATAGAATCAATGCCTGTTCCGAAATACGTTGTGCAAAGGTACGATTTTTTTCAATGCGGCAGCCTGTCCTTCAGAACGCCATACAGGTAAGTGCCTGCCAGCGCGCCACCGATGGCAACCAAAATAGCCCAGTAACTATACCCGATGTTCACGAACATAGGTCCGGGGCAGGCGCCTGTCAGGGCCCAACCCAGTCCGAAAATGATACCGCCAATCAGGTAGCGCGGTACCGACTTTTCTTTTGGGGTGAACACGATCGGATTGCCCTGTATGTCGCGCAAGTTGTATTTTTTGATCAGGAACGTAGCAATCGTACCGAGCACCACAGCTGTACCGATGATGCCATACATGTGAAACGACTGGAAGCGGAACATCTCCTGGATACGGAACCAGGAAATAGCTTCCGACTTACTCATCACGATGCCGAACAAGATGCCGGCTATTATAAATTTTATACTTTTCACTTCTGGAGGAAATTAGATATCTGTACTGTTAAAAAGCAGTTCTTTCTGTAGTTAACGGCTGCCTGTTAATTGATTACTGCTAACTGTTTCCTGTCAGAAAAGGAGTGGTAGCAGGATAAAGGTGGTGATCAGGCCTCCGATGAAGAAACCGATTACCGCAATCAGGGAGGGAAGCTGCAGGTTTGATATTCCGCTGATCGCATGCCCCGAGGTACAGCCACCAGCGTAACGTGCACCAAAACCTATTGCAAAACCACCCAGCAGCAACACCAGGAATCCCTTTACCGTGAAAAGTGCTTCAAGGCTGAAGATCTCTGCAGGCTGTATGCCATTCGGAGCCGAGATACCCAATGTGCTCAGGTCTTCTATTGTGGCTTTTGATATCTGCACGGCTTCCCCGCTTGAAAGAAATTCTGAGGAGATAAAGCCGCCCACAATGGCTCCTGCCAGGAACAGCAGGTTCCAGCGTTGGGAGCGCCAGTCATAATCAAAGAACCTGACATGCCTGCCTGCGCCGCAGGCAGAGCAGATGGTGCGCAGGTTGGAGGAGAAGCCGAACGACTTACCGAAAAACAACAGCAAGACCATTACGAAGGCGATCACAGCGCCCGAGGTATACCACGGCCATGGTTGCCTTATAAACTCTAACATATCTCTATATTTTTAGAAGGTTAAGCGAAGAAAATTTCTTTAATGATGATATAAATGCCCATCACAAGGACAAACCAGCCAAAGGAAGTCTTCAGTTTATCAGCGGCCACTTTGTTGGATAAGAATGAGCCAATGAAGATACCGGCGATGGAAATGGTAGAGAAAACAGCCAGGAACAACCAGTTGATCTCATAGTTGTAGATATCTCCTAAGAAACCAAACAGTGACTTGACGGCAATGATCAGGAGCGACGTACCTACTGCCATTTTCATATCCAGTTTGCTGAACAGCACCAGGGCAGGTATGATCAGGAAACCTCCGCCTGCACCTACCATACCCGTCAGTGTTCCCACGATCAGGCCTTCAGCCAAAATGCCGCCGTAATTGAACCTGGGCTCCGGATGTGGCATGTCAAGGTGCTCGTGTGTTGCATTCTCATCCGTGGGTTCAACCTGCTTCTTCTTTTTGATCATGCTGATCGATGCGAACACCATCAGGCCAGCAAAAAGCAACATCAGCATGACACCTTTCGTCACCACCAGCTCACCAAGGGTAAACAGATTATCCGGTATGGCTGGCACGATATACCGTCGGGTAGCATACACAGCCACAATAGAAGGTATACCAAAGACGATGGCCGTCTTCAGGCTCACCAACCCTTTTTTGTAAAATTTGTAGCTGCCTACCAGGCTGGTCAGGCCCACGATAAAGAGAGAATAAGCCGTGGAGATGACCGGGCTGAGTCCCAGCAGATACACCAGTACCGGCACCGTCAGAATGGAGCCGCCTCCGCCGATTAGTCCGAGTGAAAGCCCAATGAAAAGGGCCGCAAAATAACCTAGTATTTCCATTGAAATAGTGATTTTCGATTCATCTGCAACAAAGGTATGAATTGCAGGAAGGGTATACGGTGACTATTATCACAGAGAAGTTAAAGAGTTTTAGAGTTGAGGAGTTCGGAAGTTAAAAAGCTAGAAAGTTAGAAAATTTTGGAGTATTTAAAAACGGTATTGGCTTCTGCAGAACCATATCATGCAATTGCTATCAATATGCTGAAATGTTGAGAAACCCGCGACCTACACAGAGTAGCTTATTAAAGCTTTGCCAGTTGAAAAGTTAGATTAAATCAATTTGTCGCCTGCATGCAATGCATCACTCCCAGTTTGTACTTGCCCTCTAACTTCTTAACTTCTTAACTCTTCCCTCCCAAACTCCCAAACTCTCTAACTCCTAAACTCTATCCAGGTCATGCACTTCGATGTAATTGCGGTGCAGCGTGACGGCGCCGGTTTGCTCGAGCTTTTTGAGCAGGCGGGAGATCACTTCGCGGGAGCTGTTGAGTTCAATGGCTATGCGCTGGTGGGATAAACGGACTTCTTTGCCGCTTACTTTTACATGGCGCCTCAGGTAAAAGAGCAGCCGTTCATCCAGGCCTTTGAAGGCAATGCTGTCCAGTGTCTGAAGCAGCTCTTCGAAGCGCTGGCGGTAAGAAGCAATCACGAAATTGTGCCAGCTCTTGTACTGGGCCAGCCAAAGTTCCGAGAGGTGGGAAGGTACGAGGATAACTTCAGCGGACGTGACGGCCTTCGCCATGATCTGGCTCTGTGCGTCGCGGGCAGTACACATCATAGAAAGGGCGCAGGCATGACCCGGCTCCAGGTAGTACATCAAAAACTCATTGCCTTCTTCATCTTCGCGGTATACCTTGAGCAGGCCGCTTAGCAGCAGTATGGTCGAGCGGATGTACTGGCCGGTACGTACTATTTCTTCACCCTCTTCTACCTCTTTGATGGTGCTGTGCGCCATGATCTCGTCCAGAAGCGACTGCTCAAACTGGGGGAATTGTTTCAGGATTATGTCTTTCTGTGGAAGGTCCATACGCATTATTGGATGTTCGTTTGGCTGGAATAATACATACACGCAGTGGTAAGCGAAAGGTACTTTAAATGCAGGTATACTTTACCTCATTAGCTTGATCAGGACGTTGGTCATGTGTACCGCTTTCAATATACGTACTAAAATAAAAAACCAGTTCGGACATTGTCTGCGTCCGAACTGGTTGGTAGTAGGGTGATAGATTATTTAGATCCGTTTTTGAAGGTATGGATAGCTTCGCCCAGGTCCAGTACCCGAGTACCAGGAAGGGCTGCCTCTACTATGCTGCTACCTGCTGCTGAGCGGTAACCGCCTGCGCAATGCACTACCACCGGTTTGTCAGCCGGAATCTCGTTGGCCCGCTCCCGAAGTTCCGGCAACGGGATGTTGATGGCTTTCTCAAAGAACCTGCCACCTTGAACTTCCGAAGTATTCCGAACATCCACGATGGTATACTTGTCCTGGTGCCGGCTGAATTCTTCCACATCCAGGATCGGGGATGAAGTTTCGGCGGCAACATCCTGAACAAAAGCCCCATCGATCAGCTGTTCGTAGCCAATTTTGGCAGCTTTGCTTACCAGATTGCTCAGTTCTTCCTCGCTGGCTGCTATCAGGTAGTAGTGCTCGTCCGGCCCGACTATACTTCCCAGCCAGGTTTCGAATTTGTTCCCGTTCTGAATGTTGAGGGCACCTTTTACGTGACCTTTTTTGAAAGTCTTTACATTACGCCCGTCAACTACGAGGGCTCCGGCGGGAGGCTGGTAGTTTTTCTCCCTTCTCTTCACATTCTCCAGGCTAGACTGGTAAGCAGGGGCTCCCTGTTTGTTCAGGTCCACGTCGTAACCAAAATATTTAGGTATGAACGGCTGGTCTTCCGTTAGTATCTTTACAAACTCCTCCTCGCTCATCGGCTGCAGGGCGTAGTTGCTCTTTTTTTCAGCGCCTATGGTGCTGCTGCTGGCTTCGCTCAGGTCTTTGCCACAAAGCGTACCGGCACCATGCGCAGGGTATACAAGCACGTCATCGTCCAGCTTCATGAGCTTTTCACGGGTGCTGTGGTACATCTGGCGAGCCAGTTCTTCCCGTTTGGCTGTGATATTGCCGGCGCTTTCCCGCAGGTCCGGCCGGCCGACGTCGCCTATAAAAAGAGTATCACCCGTAAACACGGCCTTGTCCCTGCCTTCGTGTTCCAGCACAATGCTGATGCCGTCTGGGGAGTGACCTGGCGTATGAAGCGCTTTCAGCTTAACCTCCCCGATCTGCAGTTCGGCCCCCTCATCCAGGGACTGGTGCGGATATGCAGCGCCAACCAGGCTGTGGGAATACAGGGTAGCACCGGTCTTTTCGTGTATCTCCACATGTGAACTGACAAAGTCAGCATGCGGGTGCGTCTCGATCACCCCTACAATTTTAGCCTTGTTGGACGCAGCATAATCGTAATAGGGTTGCGGATCTCGGGCCGGGTCTATCAGTATAACTTCACCTGTCTTCTCGCACAAAACAGCGTACGCATAATGCGCTAAGCCTTTGTCTTCAAACTGTTGAATTTTCATGGGGTATA
>NZ_JSYF01000269.1:0-3650 GCF_054824225.1 Pontibacter sp. HJ8 | reverse complement strand
GGATGGTGTTTACCTGCAATTAATTTTTGCGGGTCTTGCCACACTCCTGTTAATTGGTCCCCTCTTTTTCTTCTACACCAAATCGGTTCTGGAAAAGTCAATCCGATTCACCACGGCTTTACTAGTCCATTTTATCCCTTTCCTTACTGGATTAACTTTTAGTTTTTGGATTAATCAGGAGAATGTAAAAACTACACCAGTAAGCGTGTTTGTTATACTTTTCTGCCTCTATTACGGCCACTACCTGGTTTATCTATTCTATAGCTACCGGCAGATACAGAAGCACAAAGCAGCACCTTCGGAGGGAGTTGATGCTGCTGTAAAGTGGCTGCGTCTCCTCGCTTATGCCTTGGCAGCGCTATGGGTGGTGTATGTGCTGAACTTGCTGGAGGACAACGTTCCTTACATCTTTGGTCCTATACTTTATTCTTTTATCGCCTATGGGGTCAGTCTTATTGCCATCAAAAAAGGGTATATCAATGCACTGGATGCAGTAAAGTATAAAACTACTCCGCTATCTGAAACAGAAACTGACCTGATTTTCGAGGACGTACAGAAACTCTTGACAGATGAGCAGCTGTACAAAAACCCGGATCTGACCCTAAGCACCTTCAGCAAAGCGTTGAAAGTAAGTCCGCAAAAAATATCGATGGCGATCAATAGCAGGTCGGGGTCGAATTTTAACGGCTTTGTTAATCACTTCCGTATCAGGTATGCGCAGGCCTTATTGGAAGACAGAAGATCACACGAACTTACGATCGCAGCTATAGCTTACGAGGTCGGGTTTAACAGCCTGACCAGTTTTAATACTGCCTTTAAAAAACAACTGCAGAAAACTCCCTCGGCTTATCGTAAGGAGATGGCACAACTGAAGATATTACTACGGTCTGCTGGCTGATTCCTTTCTTATCCTATGACTACCTTCCCCTCCACAGCCTGCTCCTAAAACAGGCTATTAAATCGTTATTTACTATAGGCAAATGATCATTTTGGAAGAATCCGACACCAGCTAAGGCTTCCTTTGTGTCAAAACTAAACCAAATGATCATGCTAAAACTATTCATCACGGCAGTATTACTCACTACTGTCATCACCGTTTCCGCCCAGGTAACATCTTTCCAGTTTGAAGGGGTTAAGAGAAAGTATTTGTTATACCTTCCTGCTTCTTATCAATCCAACACAAATCAATCCTTTCCCCTGGTATTTAACTTTCATGGTGGGGGCATGACCGTGGCCGAACAAATGCTTTATACCAGAATGAATGAGGCCGCCGATAAACACAATTTTATTGTGGTGTACCCATCCGGCATAAAGCAGGATTGGAACGTAGGCTTTGAGATGTCTTATCAAAAGGGCGCCAACGATATTGGCTTTGTCAAAGCCATTCTGGACAGCCTCAAACAAGAATACCGAATAGATGACAAAGCCGTTTTTGCGACAGGACTATCACGGGGTGGTTTCTTCTGTCATCGCCTGGCCGCTGAAATGTCGGATGATTTTGCAGCCATTGCTTCTATTGGCGGTCCCTTACCGGATTCGGTAAAACACTTTCATCAAAGTGATAAAAAAGTTAGCGTGATGCAGGTGCACGGCACAGCCGACGAGGTTGTAAAATATGATGGCAAAACCAATGCGTATGCGTCGGCTTCAGCTACCTATAGTTACTGGGTGACGCGTAACGGATTAGCAGGCCAGAAAGAAAACAAGCAGGTTTTCAATTCAGATAAGAAGGATAACACCTCAGTTATGATACAGGAAGTATCCGATAAAAGCGTGACGGTTTCGCTCATCACGGTCGAAAACGGTGGCCATACCTGGCCAGGCGGTGTTTCCTATAATATTGGCTACCCTTTGGGGAATACAACAAGGGATATAGACATCAACGAAGTCATGTGGCGTTTCTTCAACAAAAACAGAAAGCAATGAGAAGGTAATGTGCCATGGCTTGATTGAGTAAATTCAACATCAAAGCCAGAAACCTCATAATGTTCTGAAAAAGCAAGAGACAAGCTTAGTCTTTGGTTTTGGGCATCCTTCCAATTTCATCATCATTTCCAAATGAACCGCGTTTAGCTTTTTTTGCCGCAACTTTAAGGGAATTCTGGTGTTCTTTCCTCTCCTTGAATTCTTTTTGACGCTGCTTCTTTTGTTGGTCGCTTGATCTGGTACTCATTGTCTAATTCAATTTTTTGTAACTAATTTTCAGGACCATTTTATGCCCTGATTTCCATAATGATCTTGTTTATACGCTTAAACGAAATTAAATTATTTTCTGAATTAGGGGAATTGGATGAATGGAATTTTATCAATCAGGATTGGTTAACCAATGGTAATTGCAAGATGAGAAACACCTGACTTGATAAAATGCCCATTTTCCCCTAAGTTTCTGTTATTTTAAAAAGTTATCATAAAGCAAGTTAAAAACTTACCTTATTCTTTACTACAAATTCTCCGCACCACTCAAACTTGCGGCTTGGAGGAGTTGAAAATGATTCCTTTTAAATTTTCAAGAAATCAACCATAGGCTATACCTCTTGCTCTAAAGAGTGCAATATTTCACACCTTTGGTTCTACCTGAAAGCCTCTCAATTCATATTTAGGGGCTTTTTTATGCACTTCGGACTACCAGCAATAATCAATCGGTTAAATATGGTTATTCGGCCACTACAAAAGCTTTCTCGTACTGCGCACTGCATAAAAATAGAGAAGCTGTTGATGCAGAGGTCAGCATGCTTGATGTTCCATTTCTTTAAAATAAAGCTTTTGATTTTAGCCCTGTGGCAGCAGCACCTTGTCCCAAATTAGTCAAGTATAACCGGTTTAAGCGTGCTCCTGAAAGCAAAAACGTGATGCTGTACATTGAGTGTCCGATTGTGATTGAGCACCTGTATTTCTTAACCAGGTAAAGCGAATTAGAAAAAGGGGCTGTAACATTCATGGCATCTTGAATCCTACTCTCCACCACGTTGCAACTCTAGAGTAGCTTTTCCTATGAGGGCCCTATTCGTAGAATCTAGCTTAGATTTGAAAAAATTCTCTGGTCCCAGCACACTATAGGCTCTTCCTCCATGAAATGGTATATAGCCTACTGCCTGCGTATATCCAATCCAGCCGCTTAGCATTTCGTGGAGCTTTTCCGGTTTTTGAGCGGCAAGGTCACGTTGCTCCCGGGGATCCTCCTTCACATTAAACAGTTGCCAGTTCCTTCCCTCTCCGAAAGGTGGCATCAGGAACCGGATTTTCCAGTCGCCTTTGAGGTAGGCTTTATTTTCCAGGCTTTCAATCCCAAAGCCGGCGTTTTCATCCCGCACAGTAGCTCGTTTATTGCTCAACATTTCATTAAAAGGAGTTCCGGTCATGGCGGCGAGCTTGTTGTTTCTGTACGTATCCGGCCGCTTGGTCCCGGTGATTTCGAGCAGCGTAGGCATGATGTCGGTGCCTAAAATTTTGTTGCTGGCATCTATTCCTTTTAAGGTAACGCCTGGTCCGGAGATAATAAAGGGCACCCGGATACCTCCCTCGCCTGTGGTAGTTTTGAAATAAGAATAAGGCGTAGCGGTCACCTCTGCCCACGCCCCTTCCAATGAAATAAAGGAGTTGGGCTTCCCTAAATTCTCCAGGCTATTGTCGAACGGCTTCATGTTAGTCTT
>NZ_JSYF01000030.1:0-8277 GCF_054824225.1 Pontibacter sp. HJ8 | reverse complement strand
CCTATACCTATACCTATACCTATACCTATAGGCTAACCAGCACATAACCACATTGGAAGCAATTTCATGCCCGCACCAGAAGGAGCTGGTTATTCAGCTCCCTTTCTTTCCCTTCAGTAGCTAAATTCCTATATTTGTAAATAACCTTGTTTTCCTGAAACTATGTTAAAAGCCAACGATCCTGCCCTCCATTCCTGGATAGAGATAGCCCCCAACAGCGACTTCCCGATACAGAACCTGCCCTTTGGTATTTTTGAATCGGCCTACAAAGATCCACGTGTCGGAGTGGCGATAGGCGATTACGTACTGGACCTGTATGCCGTGGCACAGCATAACCTGTTTGAGCTGCTTGACATTGATCCCACCGTATTTCACCGTCCATACCTCAACGACTTTATCTCCTTAGGAAAATCAAAATGGCGTGCTGTGCGCAACCGGGTTTCCGAGCTGCTCCGCAACGACAACGATGAGATCAGCGGCAACAGCAGGCTGATGCAGGAGTGCCTTGTAAAACGGTCCGAAGTCAGAATGCGGATGCCTGTCAAGGTAGGCAACTATACCGACTTTTATTCCAGCATCGAACATGCGACCAACGTAGGCTCTATGTTCCGGGATCCAAAAAATGCGCTGCTGCCCAACTGGAAGCATATTCCGATTGGCTATCATGGCCGTGCATCTTCTATCATTGTTTCCGGCACTGACATCCGCCGCCCGAACGGCCAGACAAAAGCGCCCGATGCCGATGCACCTACTTTTGGCCCGTCCCGCCTGCTGGACTTTGAACTGGAAGTGGCTTTCATCACAGGTCGTGAAACGAAATTGGGCGACATGATCGCGCCAAATGAAGCAGATGACTATATATTCGGGCTGGTGTTGTTCAACGATTGGTCAGCGCGCGATATGCAAACCTGGGAGTATGTGCCGCTGGGCCCGTTCCTGGCAAAAAGCTTTGCTTCTTCCATTTCCCCCTGGGTAGTTACGTTGGATGCCCTGGAGCCGTTCCGCGTAAAGGGTCCGGTGCAGGATCCAAGGCCGCTCCCTTACCTGGAGTTTAGCGGCGAGCGCAATTACGACATCCATCTGGAGGTGCTTTTAAAGCCGGAAGACGGAGCGGAGAACAGTATTTGTCAGTCCAACTTCAAGTACATGTACTGGAACATGAACCAGCAACTGGCGCACCAAAGCAGCAATGGTTGTAACATTCAAATTGGGGACATGTACGCTTCGGGCACCATCAGCGGACCTGACAAGAACTCTTATGGCTCCATGCTGGAGCTAACCTGGCGTGGTACGCAACCCATTCAGTTATCCGATGGCACAGAACGCAAGTTCATCAACGACTTCGATACGGTGATCATGCGCGGCCACGCCGAGAGTAACGGTATCCGCATCGGCTTTGGAGAAGTCAGGGCCAAGGTGTTGCCGGCATTGTGATTTCTTCCTAAACATAAAAAAGGCCCTGATATCAAATCGGGGCCTTTTTTATGTTTATACGTTAACTACAGTTACTGCACCATCGAATCCAGTTCTTCGAACCGGGAGTTCTTGCTTTTGAACTCGGGTACGATGTGCTTCATTTTCTTAACCACGTCGGTTTCGTCGCCATCTTTGTTAAGGGTTAGGAGCTCGTTGATGTTGGCAACCACCTTATTATAGGTATACTGCCTCACCTTCGATATCTTGATCTTGTCGTGGTGCGTCGGAATCGTGAGTTCCTCCTGGTTCAGTAGTTCTTCATACAGCTTTTCTCCTGGTCTCAGGCCTGAAAATACGATACCAATATCATTCTGTGTCAGACCGGCCAGCTTGATCATTTTCTTGGCCAGATCAACGATTTTTACCGGCTGCCCCATGTCGAAGATAAAGATCTCTCCTCCGGTTCCCATCGTGCCTGCTTCCAGCACCAGCTGTACCGCTTCCGGTATGGTCATGAAATAGCGGGTAATATCCGGGTGGGTTACCGTAATAGGGCCGCCCTTCTCGATCTGTGCTCTAAAACGAGGTATAACAGAACCGTTAGATCCAAGCACGTTACCAAAGCGTGTCGTAATGAATCGGGTCTGTTTCAGTGATTCTCCCTGTGATCTTTCTCTCAGTTGGCTTTCGTTGCTGATGTTGTTGAGCGACTGAATATAGATCTCGGCAATGCGCTTGGACGCTCCCATCACATTGGTAGGGTTAACCGCTTTGTCTGTTGAGATCATCACAAACTTCTCCACATCGAAAGTCAACGACAAATCTGCCAGGTTTTTTGTACCCATCACGTTTGTCAGGATAGCCTCTGAAGGATTGCTTTCCATCATGGGCACATGCTTGTAGGCAGCTGCATGGTACACTACCTGTGGATTGTGTTCTTTGAAGAGCGCATACATCCTGTTAAAATTCTGGATATCGCCGATGCACAATTTCATGTTAGCATCCGGATACTGCTCTTCCATCTCCAGCTGCAGCTCATGCAAGGGGGATTCTGCCTGGTCACAAATAATTACGGATTCCGGGTTATAAGAAAGCACCTGCCGCACAATCTCTGAGCCGATGGACCCGGCACCACCTGTGATCAGGATACGCTTGCCCGACAGGTCAGCTGAAATCTTGTCATTTTCGATAACGATCGGTGCACGCTGCAGCAGGTCCTCAATGCGCAGGTCCTGAATCTGGCTCATGCGCAGGTAACCTGACATCCACTGGTCAGTAGGCGGTACCGTCACTACCTTTATACCCAGTTCCACACACTTTTCAATCGCATTCTTGCGGGATTCGGATTTCAGCTCTTCACTGAGAATAACCAGCTTATCGATTTTCAGTTTATACTGCAGTTTCTCTATATCATTGATATGGTATACGCGCTTCTGCTGGATGTTCTTGTTTACCTTGTTCGGATTATCATCTACAAAGCCTGCAATGTTAAACTGACCGATACTACTGACTTCCAGCGCCTGCTTTACCAGAATAGCAAAACTGTCGGCACCATAAATCAATACGGTTTCCTTATTTCCGGTCGTACCCCGTTTGATAAAGTAGAACAGAGCTTTGGCCCCGATCCGCATCATGATCAAAACAGAGGAGCAGATAAAGAAGTTGATCAGCAGCACCACATAAATATTGACGGAATCAATGCTAAACTGTGGCTCTACCCAAAAGCCGACGATAGCGGCATAAGTAAGACTGGAGATAAGAACGGCTGTAAATATCCTGTAAATGTCATCTGTACTGGAGTAGCGGATGAGCCCGGTATGGATCCGCATAAAATAGAAAACGCTTACCGAAACAAAGAAATAAACGCCTACATAGACGAAGAAGTGCCCCCGCAATATATGCTCGAAATCAAACTGGCGAATGATAAAGAAGGATAAGGCAAATGACCAGGTCGTTATTATCTGATCTATGATCAGAATGATCCATTTTGGTAATGCCTTATTCTGTAAAAATGTCTTCATAAATTCTAATACGGGTCTAAGTACAAAGCAGCTCCAATGGTATGGTTCAGAAATGCCTAGGCACTAATTACGGAAAAGAGCAGGTATACGTTAAGTTTAAAATAAATATAACTTACATACAGCAGCACTAACTACCTCCTCACGAAAACACCTTCAATGCTGTTGTGCTACACAGCAGAATTCTACCTCGCTCTATAACGTTAAGTCAGAATTATATATTTTAGTTCAAGACAATTCCAGCTGCAAAATTAAGCATAAAATTGCTTACATTCAGCATTTTATATTTATTAATAGAAAAATAATGCAATTGCCTGCAAAAATTCAGGCTAGTCGATAAAAGACCCAATGATATAGGAGGTGAAACTTTCTGTGGTGGGGCAAGGTCATCGGTGACCAAGAAGATCAAGACGCTACCCTATAGTGCTTAAACAAACATAACAGCATAAGTGTCATGTCAAACATTCCGGAAGCGGGAGTTGAAGAAAGTCAGCAAAGCTGAGCGGAATCTGAGTTAATTCTTCCAGATAGTCCCGACTTTTTACATAAAGGGCCCCTACCCCAGGGAGGGGCAGGGGTAATCAGGTATAGCTAAAGAGAAATCATTTGCAGGAGCGGCGCAGGTTGCAAGGTCCGGTAAACACTACACAACGACTTCCTTAAAGCAGGCTTTGATCTTCGTCGCTACCCGCTCGCGCTCTTCATGCGTCATATTGGAGCCGGAAGGAAGGCAAAGTCCTCTTTCGAATAGTCTTTCGCTGGTTCCGTCTCCATAGAAAGGAGAACCCTCAAAAACCGGCTGCAGGTGCATGGGTTTCCAGAGCGGGCGGGATTCGATGTTCTCTGTTTCCAGCGCCAGTCGAATATCTTCACGTCTTACCCCTTTCGCATCATCAATGAGCACTGTGCTTAGCCACCTGTTCGAGTAATAATCGGTAGTTGGCTCATCCGGGAACTGGATAACTGGAAGCTCAGCAAAAGCTTCTTTGTAGAAGGTATAGTTAGCACGTCTCTGCTGCACCCGGTCCGGCAGTACATCCATCTGACCCCGTCCAATAGCAGCACAAATGTTGCTCATGCGGTAGTTATACCCGATGTGCGAATGCTGGTAATGTGGAGCTGCATCACGGGCCTGTGTTGCCAGGAAGCGTGCCTGTTTGATATAAGCTTCGTTATTCGAAACAAGTGCACCGCCTCCTGAGGTAGTAATGATCTTGTTACCGTTGAAAGACAAAATGCTCATTGCACCAAAAGTGCCCAGCATACGTCCCTTATAGGACGAGCCCAATGCTTCCGCCGCATCCTCCACCACAGGTATCTCATAGCGATTGGCAACTTCCATGATGCGGTCCATCTCAGCCGGCATACCGTACAGGTGCACTACAATGATGGCTTTTGGCTTTTTGCCTTTGCTCAACCGGTCCTGAATAGCTATTTCGAGCAGATCCGGTGACATGTTCCAGGTGCGCTCCTCGCTGTCCACAAACACAGGTATAGCTCCCTGGTAGGCAATCGGGTTAGCAGAAGCTGAAAAGGTCATGCTCTGGCAGATCACCTCGTCTCCGGCCTGCACGTCCAGCATAATAAGGGCCAGGTGCAGGGCTGCTGTACCTGAGCTTAGAGCAGCAACATGCATGCCTTCTCCCAGGAAGCTAGCCAGATCCTTTTCAAAACCATCCACATGCGGGCCAAGTGGCGCGATCCAGTTCGTGTCGAAAGCTTCTTTGATGTTGCTGAACTCGTTTGTTCCCATGTGCGGGGAAGAGAGCCATATCTTAGTTTTCATATCTCCTATTGCTGTTCTTTTATGATTCTGGCCGGATTGCCCACTGCGGTCACTCCGTCCCGTATATCTCTTATCACTACGGCTCCGGCACCTATTCTGCACCATTTGCCAATTCTTAGATTTGGTATCACTACGGCTCCTGCCCCAATATGCGTCCCCTCTCCGACCTGCACGTTTCCACTCAAAATGGCCCCGGGAGAAATATGTGCAAAGTCTCCGATCCGGCAATCGTGGTCAATGCTGGCTCCTGTGTTAACGATGGCGTGCCGCCCGATATTGGCGTTTGCCTGAATGATCGCCCCCTGCATCACAACTGTTCCTTCCGCGATGGTGGCTGAGGGTGAAATGATCGCGCTGGGGTGAACCGCTTTGCTAAAGCTCACGTGTAACTTTTCAGCTATACGTTGGCGAATGCCATTGTCGCCAATGCTGATGACGAGCGGTTCCTCCAACGCCTGCCCGGCATAAGGTCCCAGAGCAGGTATACCGCTTACCTCCTTGATGGCAGGATTATCGTCAAACACCCCGGTCACAGGTATAGCCGAGGCCTGCAGGATATCGATGATCACTTTGGCATGTCCGCTCGCGCCGTAGAGGTACATAGGATTTATAGTTTTCTTGTGATGGTGCAGGTGCAAAGGTAAGAATTCTCAGTTTGTCATTTCGAATGCAATGAGAAATCTGAAATATTGCGAAGAAACCTAAAATAACTCAGATTTCTCATTGCATTCGAAATGACAATTAGCTTATGTAGTCCATAAGTTGGTTATACCCCTAAATCTCCTGTTTACTTCCCCGAAACCTTTCAATCGTTACAGAACCCTCCGCACTGATCCCTTCTGACTTAAATACTTTCACGATTGTTTTAAAAATGATCTTCAGATCCAGCAGGAAAGAAATGTTATCTACATACCACACATCGTACTTGAATTTCTCTTCCCAACTGATAGCGTTACGGCCGTTCACCTGGGCCCAGCCGGTGATGCCGGGGCGCACTTCGTGGCGGCGACGCTGGCTTTCGTTGTAGAGGGGCAGGTATTCTACCAGCAGGGGGCGCGGGCCGATCAGCGACATCTCTCCTTTGATCACATTCAGGAGCTGCGGAATTTCGTCCAGCGATGTTTTGCGCACAAATGCTCCTACTGTTGTCAGGCGCTCTGCATCCGACAGCAACTCTCCCCGCTCGTTTTTCCTGTCGTTCATGGTCTTGAACTTGATCACACGGAAGATACGGTTATTCTTGCCTGGGCGAGGCTGTAGGAAAAAGGGCTTGCCGTTATTGGCAATAGCCAGCAGAAGTGTCACTACCAGGAAAACGGGAAGCAACAGGATAAATGCCGTCAGGCTCAGGACAAAATCGATCAGGGGTTTAAAAAAACGGCTATATACCTTCATGTTATTTCAGATGGTCTTGATACTCCTGTAACAGGAGTTCCCAGAAATGGGTCTGTTCGTAGCGGTCGACAATCAGCTGCCGCGCCTGTGACTGCATACGGGCAAAGCTCTCCTTGTCGGTGATAAAAGTAAGCATAGCGGCATATAGCTCCTCCAAGGACTTGGGCGGCACAATCAGGCCATTCTCCCCGTGCCGGATGATCTCGTTGCAGCCATTAATGTTTGTCACAATACTTGGCAGGCCCAGACAGCCGGCTTGCATAGGCACATTTGGGAAGCCCTCCCGGTAAGAAGGAAAAGCCAGTGCCTGGCTAATAGCCAGGTATGGCCGCACATCGTGCTGAAAACCTACCGAAAAGATAGCAGGGTTTTGCTCGATCTCCTGCAGGACCTCCTCAGTGATGGGGTCCAGGTCCTGCTCAAAGGGGCCTACCAACAGGAGCTTGGCCTGCGGATGGGAATGCTGTAACTTCACAAATGCCTGTACCAGTTCCTGTATCCCTTTGTCCTTTACCAGGCGGCCGATGAACACAAACACAAAATCCCCCGGATCTATTCCCAGCCGCGTCCTGAGCTCCTGCAGTTTTGCTTCATCCAACTGCTCGCGGCTAAAGAAAGCCGTATTAATGCCATTGCTACTGCCATTGCCGATCACCTTCACTTTATCCGGTCCACAGAAATTGCTTTGCAGGATAAAGGCTTTCAGAACGGTAGAGTTTGGGTATACCTTGGTAGCACAGGCATAGGTCAGCTTCTCTACTACTTCGAGCACCTGTCGTGTTTTACCTTCTGTTTCCATCAGCGGCAACCCGGCAACCGTGTGCAGGCGAACGGGTACACCGGCTAACTTAGCGCCCAGCATCCCGATGATTCCCGCTTTAGGCGTATGCGAGTGCACAATGGCGGGCTTATGTTTTTTGCAAAGTTTATAGAATTGCCACAGCGCTTTCAGGTCCTGTACCGGTGTTATTTTACGGGTCATCCCGATTTCGATTAGCGGGGACTTCTGCTCCTCTACCACCGCCTTTGCCTCCGGCCCGGGAGCCGACACCATGACCGGCTCAAACCCTTTGGACCGCATATAAGGCAGTTGCCCAGAGATTAGCTTTTGCAGGGAAAGCGGTACGGTAGTGATGCGGATCAGAACTGGCATTGAGGTAAAGGTTGTTTTCAGGTACAAAGGTAATTATTCTCAATTTGCCATTTCAAATGTAATGGGAAATCTAAAATGTTGCATAGCCATGCAATAACCCAGATTTCTCACTGTGTTCGAAATAACAAATTGGTATTAAGCGTTCAAATACTCATAAATTTCCAGCATACTCATGCTCTGCATCCCATACTCCTCTTGCAGGTATTTATAATGATTTATGATCACCAGAAGGTCGTTTATACTGCGATCAGGGTAGCTGCCGAAGTTGTGTGGATGCCACCAGAGATGATAGCACTCTTTAAGTTTTGCAGCTTCTGTCATTTCACTCAGGATTCGACTCAAGCGAACTTTATTTAGAAAGTTTTTGCTTCCATCTACAGGCCGTAGAAATCTGCTGGCAGGTATAGCTAGTGGAAAGCCTTCTTTTATCTCTAGAGATGATAAAGGGAAGGAGGTTCTGCTACCTAAGGAGACATAAGCATCACCTGTGCGGAAAAGTTTTTTAGGCA
>NZ_JSYF01000268.1:0-3977 GCF_054824225.1 Pontibacter sp. HJ8 | reverse complement strand
CTCTTTTTTCCTCTTTGTCTGGTTTTCAGGTATATTCAACTGGTCTTTTAAGCACTTAGCCAACTGATCCTTAAGTTGTTATTTTTAACCATACCAATATAAAACATAATTTTATTAATTTACGTAAACGTCTCTACATAAGAAGTAACATAAGAGCATTTCCTCCTTCGTATTTTCAACCACTCTGGAAAATACAAAACAAGTTGTAATTACTATCCCTCACTGTAGAGCAGCACCCTTCAGCAAATTTATTGAACGTCACAGGAAACGCAATACCAAATGTGCTGGTGTTAAAATGACGGATTTCTATGAAGATTTTTTGAAAGATGGGTTTCAGATCTAATTAGTTTATGCCCACTCTATTATCCTATAAAAATATAAGAATGAAGAAAGGAGAAAGGCAACGGGAGGCAAATTGTTCCCTTTAACAGGAGCAAATATAAGTCTCTGTGTGACTGATTAAGGGTGTTTTTAATATTAAACATTTTAAGTAATGGGTGTTGTTTTAGATTTGACTGCCCGTACCGTATCCTTCATAACCTTAATACAGGACACCATTGACCAAGCCGCTATAAAGTCCTGTACCCGAAAGGATATCATGATCCCCCTGCTCAATGTTCCCATTTTCCATGTGCTGAACGAATTACGCAACAAAGCCCAAGGCAATAAGGTCTATCAACAACGGGCAATTGAACTTGTGTGGGTATGTGACAGAAAGCCTGATGGCATCACAGCAGTTGACTTGCTCCTGGAGCGGGCCGCAGGGCTCATGAAGTGGCTCCAAAACAGGGAGGATGTGCTGAAGACAAAGCTGCGGCATTATATTTCGCTTGTTGATGTGTCTGATTATAATAAATCTGTCCTGGTAGACTATACATCAATACACCATTTTTCTCCGGCACCACATCAGTGGCGTGAGACAGTCCGCTCCGTTTTATACGCTACCCCTCAAGACCGGGTAGAACTAGCGCAAGCCATTCATTACTTGCCCATGTTGGTTGTTTTGGCGTTGGGAGGAGATAAATACAATCCTAAACAGCAGCGGTTATTACAAGAATGGAGGTTGCCAAACGAAAGGGCGATTAGGCTGTTCACCCGGAATGAATTGTACCTGTTTAATGAATGGAGGCAATCAAATACCGACCTCAAAGCGGAGGATTTGTTGCTATCAGATGAAAAGTTGTTTAATAGTTTACTTGCGAAAAAGATTCCACTGCCTTTTGAAGTTATTTTCAACGCAGAGCTTAAAGAAATAGAGGAAAGCCGACGAAAGCGCTACGAACTGGAAAACCACAATCAGACTCAATCAAATAATTATCCTGATGATCCGCTTCGTCATGCAGAAGCGATGAAACTATATGCCTTAGCATTATCGGGGGGAGGGATCCGGTCGGCTACTTTTAATCTGGGAATCCTTCAAGGATTAGCGAAGGCAGAACTTCTGACTAAGTTTGACTATCTATCCGCCGTTTCCGGAGGAGGTTATATTGGTTCCTGGCTTGCTGCGTGGATCAAGCGGGAGCGGTCCATATATAATGTCATCGACAGGCTGAATTTTGATAAATCAATGGATCCTCGTGGGGAAGAAGTTCGGCCTATCCGGTGGTTACGCATGTACAGCAACTACCTCACACCGAATGCCGGAATCATGTCAATTGACTCCTGGACAATGGGTATGACCTGGCTACGAAATACGCTGCTCAACTTGATGATCATATTGCTTTTGTTTTGTAGCATTCTTACTGGAGGCTATACTTTGTTCAGCGTATGGAGGCATGAGGTAGTCTGGTACGTAGATGTAACCTTTCCAAATGTTTTACTGGCAAGTTTCGCATTGCTCCTGCCAGGTGCTTTATTGGCAGGATTGGCCATGCATTCCTTTCACAAATCAGATTTTTTACTGAGTCCGGTTAAGACAAAAAAGACTTCTTTTTTAGCAGGTCTATTGCTTTTTTTAAGCTTGGTTGCAGCTTATCTAGTCAGCGGATGGTTGTTTGCCGGTGGGATTATCGAGACGGAATTCGAAGGTAAAATAAAACTTCTTTTCACGGCTGCCATAGTAGGTATGGGATGTCTCTTACTCGTAGCCTTGATTGGGCGCTATGACACTTGTATGCCTGCTACTAAAAGCAATTGGAGAAAGGCACGGCTACTCTTTATCATTCTTGTTGCCTCCGGTATAGCCGCTTTGTCAGGTCTAGTGCTTCTTGCCATGATTTGGGAGATTATAGAAAATATCGGATTGTATAGCAACGATTCTAAGGCCAATCTTTCACGAGCAGAGCCTTCTCAGGACAAGAGACTGTCAATCGACCTGTTTTACAAGAACTTTGAAGCGTATTTCTTGCCTAAGGCTTTTATGGGGAAAATTGCGTTCAGTTTAGGGATCCCTTTGGTGATGGAAGTATTAAGCTTGACCGTTGTAATACGGATGGCGCTATTGGGAAACCTGTTTCCGGACGAGCGCCGGGAATGGTGGGGGCGTGTGGGGGGCATGGCCCACCGGATCGCATTCTTGTGGTTGTTGCTATCAGGAGCTGTTTTCATTGGGGAGGAACTTCTCGTTATGGCAGCAGATAAATTTGAAATAGGCTATGTGACAATCGGAGGATGGGCTGTATTGGTAGGGGCAGCAGTCAAAGTTGCTTTTAGTGCCAAAACACCCGCAGGAGGAGGGCCTTTAAACCCGAGACATTACTGGTTAGACATGTTGGTGCGGATAGCTCCCTATGCGTTTGTCATCGGCTTATTGATCCTGGCATCCAAGCTTACTTATAGGTTATTGCATTTTCTGTTTACATCAGATTTTTCCTGGTTCAAGCAGTTTGGAACAAATCTAAATCCTTTGTATTCAGACTGGCGGATTCTGCTTACTTGCACTATTATTCTAGCCGCGGTATCTTATCTACTCGCTTGGCGCGTCGGGGTAAACGAGTTCTCAATGCACCACTTTTACAGAAACCGGCTAGTACGAGCGTACCTGGGAGCATCCAGACGGTATTCCCACCGGGAACAGACGGCAAATCAATTCACCGGCTTTGATAAGGAGGATGATATAAAGCTATCCAAGTTATTAGTCAAAGATGGTTACCATGGTCCGTATCCGATTTTGAATGCGACGCTGAACGCTACCCGGGTTACAGATCTGGACCGTCAGGATCGTAAGGCAGAGTCTTTTGTTTTCACACCCCTATTCTGTGGATTTGATATTGCAAGGACCCGGGCCTCAGGTGGTTCCATCAGGAGGTTCTACGAGTATGGGTACCGGCCAACAAAAGGGTATGCTTATCCCAAAGGTCCTACACTTGGAACGGCTATGGCCATTTCAGGCGCTGCTGTCAATCCCAACCAAGGGCATCATTCTTCTTCTGCTACCGCCTTGTTACTTACTGCCTTCAATGTCAGGCTTGGGTGGTGGATGGGAAACCCCCGCCGCGATACCTGGGAAAGTGCTGACCCTCATTTCGGTCTTGCCTATGTTTTTTCAGAGTTGATGGGAAGGTCCAGTACGCAGGACCAGTATGTATGCCTGACAGATGGAGGGCATTTTGATAACATGGGCCTTTACGAATTGATCCGTCGTAGGTGTCGGCTCATCGTCCTAAGTGATAGCGAACAGGATGCGGAACTCAGTTGTGACGGTTTGGCCAACACCATCCGCCGGTGCAGGATAGATTTTGGAGTAGAAGTCAACATTGATTTAACTCAGATAGTCAAACGTGATCCAGTCACCAATTTTTCACCGGAACACTATGCGATAGGAACCATATGCTATCCCGGCGATCCGAAGAACAGGCCCTCCGGCACATTGGTTTATTTAAAATCCTCCTTGACCGGCAATGAACCCGCAGATGTACGGGAGTATTCCCTCTCCAATCCGGCTTTCCCCCATCAATCGACCGGTGATCAGTTTTTTGATGAATCACAGTTTGAGAGCTATCGACGGCTGGGGCTTCACATTATAGAGACAGCGCTAC
>NZ_JSYF01000267.1:0-16189 GCF_054824225.1 Pontibacter sp. HJ8 | reverse complement strand
GACCCCGTGAGCTGAAGTACAGCACCTGGTAGAGCGGGTGGAAGAAGGGGCTTACCTCGCTCTGGCGCGTGTTCACGATCGGGCCCATGTTCCGGGCCGGAGCCCAATTGCCGTTCTGCTGTTTGTAGGTATAGTAGATATCCGACAAACCAAAGCCGCCCAATCTGTCGGAGGCAAAGTAGAGCGTGTCCTCGTTGGGCGAAAGGGTAGGCTGAGAATCCCAGGCAGACGTGTTGACGCTCGCTCCCAGGTTTTCTATTTCATGCCAGGTACCATCCGGTTGTAAGGTGGCTTTGTACAGATCGCAGTTGCCGAAGCCGTCCGGAGACTCGCAGCGGGCAAAGTATAAGGTCTTGCCGTCGCGGCTGAGACAAGCGGAGCCTTCGTTGTAAATGCTGTTGATGGGCTTTCCGAAAGACTGTGCCTCACTCCAGAATTCGTTTGATTTATTGGCGTAATAGAGGTCTTCATTGGGCTTGTCGGTCAGCCCTTGAATGTTGCGCTTGGAGGTAAAGAGCAGCGTATTGTTGTCGGCACCCAGTGTAGGGCCGTAGTCTTCATAAGGCGAGTTGATGCCATTGCCCATGTTCAGGTATACCCCGCGAGGCGGCTTGTAGGTCGTCAGTGACTTGCGGTATTCTACCAGTTCGTAGTAGTAGCTCAGGGGCACATAATAGTCTTTGGTGTTCTGCTCGAGCGAGTCGTAGTACGACTGGATTTGTCTGATATCGGTGCGGTGGTGCTTGAGAGCCAGGCGGTACACCTCCATCGCCTGCGGCAGCTTGTCCTGTCGCTCGTATAACTGTCCGAGGCGCCACAGTAATTTTGTGTTTTTGTAAAAGTTCTCTATCCCGAAATTACGTACATAGGCTTCGAGCAGGGGTAGGGCCTGCGCATACTGTTTTCTTTTCTCTAACCGCTGTATCTCCGACAACTTCTTGCGGTCGTTATAGTAGGAGATCTTGTTTAAATTGGGAAAATCCAAGTGCATTTGCTGGCTGGGCGCCTTTTTTTTGACTTTTGCAGCAGGTCCCGTTTCCAGAGGCACATATTTCAGCTGGCCGTTGCAGAGGACCGGCAGCAGGAAATAGAATAGAAGAAAAGCTAGTGAGTAGAGTCGTTTCATCGGCACAGGGAATGTCACCTGAAACCAAAGATATTATTTTTTGAGGTATATTTTTGAAACGAACTAGGAAATAGCTTGTAAATTTAACCGAAGCAGCCTTTCCAATGGCATCCTTGAGACAATATAGGTATACGGTAGCTATTGGCACAGGTCTTGACTATAATAGTAGCTCCTGTCATAAACCTAGTTTAGCGCTATCTTTATGTCAATATGGCACTGATACAACCTATGAATTATACACTAAAGAATTTTTTGCATAACCTTTTGTTAGGAGATATGTCTGTAGACGATAGTGATGATATTATCCCGGTCATAACCACAGACCCGGAGGAGGAGTTGCTGCCGGAGGATATGCCCGACGAACTTCCCATACTGGCTGTTCGTAACACGGTGCTTTTTCCGGGTGTGGTACTGCCGATTACTGTAAGCCGCAAGAAGTCCGTACGACTCGTGCGAAAAGCCCACAAAGGCGATAAGACCATCGGCGTAGTAGCCCAGCTAAATACCACGAGTGACGATCCGGGCAGCGAAGATCTGTTTGGGATTGGTACCATGGCCAAGATCCTGAAAATGCTGGTGCTGCCCGATGGCAATACGACCATCATCATACAAGGGCAGAGCCGCTTCAAAATAGAAGAGATCACGCAGGAGGATCCTTTCCTGACCGCCCGGATAAGCTATTGCAAAGACACCTTCCCCAACAAGAAGAGCAAAGAGGTAAAGGCACTGGTGCATTCGCTCAAAGATGCGGCCGCCAAGATGCTGAAACTCAATCCGGAAATTCCGCAGGAGGCACAGGTGGCACTCGACAACATCGACAGCCCCAGCTTCCTGACGCACTTCCTTTCTTCCAACCTGAACGTGGATGTAGCCCAGAAGCAAAAGCTGCTGGAAGTGAACGACGGCGTGGAGCGTGGCACCCAGTTACTGGAGATCATGCTGCGCGAAATCCAGCTGCTGGAGCTCAAGCAGGAGATCCATACCAAAGTGCACACGGACCTGGACCAACAGCAGCGCGACTACTTCCTGCGCCAGCAGATCAAGGTGCTGCAGGACGAACTGGGGCAGGAGGGGCCCGACCAGGAGATCGAGCGTTTCCGGGAGCGTGCCGCCAAAAAGAAGTGGCCCGAGCCGGTTTCGAAGCATTTTAACAAAGAGATCGAACGCCTCGCCCGCCTCAACCCGCAGGCTGCCGAGTACCCGGTAGCGGTGAACTACATCGAGTTCATGCTTGACCTGCCCTGGAACGAGACGACCAAAGACAACTTCAACCTCAAGCGTACCAAAAAGATACTGGATGCCGACCACTATGGCCTGGAGAAGGTAAAGGAGCGCATCATTGAATACCTGGCGGTGCTGAAGCTGAAGAGTGATATGAAGGCGCCCATTCTTTGCCTGTATGGCCCTCCGGGCGTAGGCAAGACTTCACTCGGCCGTTCTATTGCCACCGCCCTGGGACGTAACTATGTCAGAATGTCACTGGGGGGCGTTCGGGACGAAGCAGAAATTCGCGGCCACCGCCGCACCTACGTGGGCGCTATGCCGGGCAAGATCATCAGCCAGATCAAAAAAGTGGGTTCTTCCAACCCGGTGATCATACTCGATGAGATCGACAAGCTGGCTTCCGACTTCCGGGGCGATCCGTCCTCTGCCTTGCTGGAGGTGCTGGATCCGGAGCAGAACCATACCTTCATGGACAACTACCTGGATGTAGAGTATGACCTCTCGAAGGTGCTCTTCATCGCCACTGCCAACTCGTTGGATACCATACAGCCTGCCCTGCGCGACCGTATGGAAATCATTGAGCTGACCGGCTATACCATGGAAGAAAAGACCGAGATCGCCAGGCGCCACCTGGTGCCCAAGCAGGTCAAAGACCATGGCCTGGAGGAAGAAGATGTGAAGATGCCAAAAGCCACCCTCCAGAAAGTGATCGAAGACTATACCCGCGAGTCGGGAGTGCGTAGCCTGGAGCGCAAGATCGGACAGCTGGTGCGCAACACGGCCAAGCACAAGGCGATGGAGGAGGAATTTATCCCGGCCATCAAACCGGAAGACGTGGTGAAGATACTGGGTTCCGAGACGTTCGATAAAGAGATCTACCAGGACATCGATACGGCGGGTGTTGTAACAGGCCTGGCCTGGACCTCCGTGGGAGGCGATATCCTCTTCATTGAATCCATCCTGAGCAAAGGCAAAGGCAAACTGACGCTGTCGGGGCAGCTGGGGGATGTGATGAAAGAGTCGGCCATGACGGCGCTCTCTTACCTGCGGGCGCATGCCAACCTGCTCAACATCGATTACCGCATATTTGAGCAATACGACCTGCACATCCACTTCCCGGAAGGCGCTGTGCCGAAAGACGGCCCGTCGGCAGGTATAGCCATCTTCACGTCCATTGCCTCCGTGTTTACGCAGCGCAAGGTGAAGTCGCGCCTGGCGATGACGGGGGAGATCACGCTTCGGGGCAAGGTGTTGCCGGTAGGAGGTATCAAAGAGAAGATCCTGGCTGCCAAGCGCGCCGGTATTACCGATATCATCCTGTGCCAGAAAAATAAGAAGGACATCAACGAAATTCCCGATCAGTACGTCAAGGGGCTAACCATCCACTATGTGGACCGCGTGGACGATGTGATCAAAATAGCCCTGCTGAAACAGAAAGTGAAATATCCGCTTGACCTGACGGTGACGGAGGAAGTGAAGTCGGGCAACTAACACCTACGCTTCATGCACAAAGCGGCAGCCCGGATATTTGTTCTCCTCTTGAGCCTCCCGCTCATGGCGCAGGCGCAGGTGGGAGGGCAGCGCGGCTTTCCGTTCCTGCAACTGCCTGCCCATGCACGGCTTGCCGCGCTGGGAGGGGTGAATGTGAGTGCGCCGGGACACGACGTGAACATGGTCGCATCCAATCCCGCCTTGCTCAACCCGGAGATGGACCGGCAGCTTTCGCTGAGCTATGCCGGGTACCTGGCCGATATCAAGCAGAGCAATGTGGCGTATGGGTTTAATACAGCACGCCTGGGCAGATGGGCAGCCGGCCTGAACTACCTCAATTACGGGGACTTCGTGCAGCGCGACGCTACAGGTATGGAAGAGGGAAGTTTTTCGGTGAACGACTATACCTTCAGTCTGAGCCACGCCCGGCAAGCCGAAGCGTTTACGATAGGAGCCACCGCAAAAGTAGCTGTCTCCAGTATGGCAGGTAGCAAGGCCATCGGCCTTTTAGCCGATGTGGGCGGTGTTTTTCAGCACCCGGAGCAGGACCTGAGCGTAGGACTTGCGTTTAAGAATATGGGATACCAGGTGCGGACATTTGATGGGGCAGAGCGGCAGGCTATGCCCTTTGATGCACAGTTGGGGGTAAGCTATAAGCCGCAGCACATGCCGGTCAGGTTATCGCTGACAGCACACCACCTCTACCAGTTTGACGTTGTATACCTAGACCCGAATGAGCGGGGCAACCTGGATGCCGACGGCAACGAGGTGAAGGAAGAGAAGAAACTGGGCGATAAGATTGCCCGGCACTTTGTGGTAGGATCCGAGTTTATTTTCAGCAAGAACTTTCAGGTGCGGGCCGGATACAACCACTTGCGCAGAAAGGAGCTCCGGCTCGACAGCAATGCCGGGGGAGCCGGGTTTTCGCTGGGAATGATGTTACGTGTGCGGGCCTTTGAGCTCAACTATGGCAGTGCCTTTTTTCATCCTTCCGGCGCCAGCCATTACGTTACCCTCAGCACGGATACCGGCACATTCCTGAAGAGAAGAAGCAAAGAGTAAGGCAGCAGGTAGTCGGCAGGACAGGCCGCCGTTTTTTTAAATTAAAAGATTAAAAATGTTAGATTCAATAGAGCACTTAACACCAGCCCAGATTGTAGCGGAGCTGGATAAATATATCATCGGGCAAAACGATGCCAAACGCAATGTAGCCATCGCGCTGCGTAACCGCTGGCGCCGCATGAACGCTGATGAGAGCATGCGCAAAGAGATCGTTCCTAACAACATTCTGATGATCGGGGCAACCGGTGTGGGCAAAACGGAAATAGCCCGTCGCCTGGCCAACATCGCCGATGCGCCTTTCACCAAGGTGGAGGCATCCAAGTTCACGGAAGTAGGCTATGTAGGCCGCGACGTGGAAAGCATGGTGCGCGACCTGGTAGAGCAGTCGGTGAACATGGTGAAGACCCGCAAAAAAGAAGAAGTGAAGCAGAAGGCGGCCGAAGTGGTGGAAGACATCATCCTGGACGCACTCATCCCGCCTATTCAGGGAGGGCGCTCTACACCGGGTTATTCTTCTACAGATCCGAATGCGATGCCCGACAACGATTACGAACTCAACGAGCGTACGCGGGATAAATTCCGGGAGAAGATCCGCAACGGCGAACTGGAAGACCGCAAAATCGAGATCCGCATTCAGCAGAGCGCGATGCCGGGTATGGGCGTGATGGGACCGGGTATGGACGAGGCCTCCATGATGAACATCCAGGAGATGATCAGTGGCATGATGCCCAAGAAGACCAAAAAGCGTAAGGTCACGATTGCCGAAGCACGTAAAATCTTGCTGGAAGAAGAAGCTGCCAAACTCATCGACATGGATGAGGTGAAGGAAGAAGCGATCTTCAAGGCCGAGAACTCGGGCGTGATCTTCATCGATGAGATCGACAAGGTAGCCAGTTCCAGCAAAAAGGGCGGCGGCGGCCCGGATGTGAGCCGCGAAGGGGTGCAGCGCGACCTGCTGCCGATCGTGGAGGGCTCCACGGTTAACACCAAGTATGGCGTCATCAACACGGACCATATCCTGTTCATTGCTGCCGGTGCGTTCCACGTGGCCAAGCCTTCCGATCTTATACCTGAGTTGCAGGGCCGCTTCCCGATCCGTGTCGAGCTGCAGAGCCTGACCAAGGAAGATTTCTACCAGATACTCAAGTTCCCGAAAAATGCCCTGACCAAACAGTATGTGGCCTTGCTGCAAGCCGAGCAGGTAGAGCTGAGCTTTGCCGACGAAGCCCTGGATGAGATCGCTTCCATCGCCTTCGAGGTGAACTCGGAAGTGGAGAACATCGGCGCCCGCAGGCTGCACACGGTGATGAGCCGCCTGCTCAACGACATCCTCTTCGACGTGCCGGACAAGATCGGAGCCAACGCTCACATCGTGGTCACCCGCGAGATGGTGCTGGAGCGCCTGGCCGATATGGTGAAAAACCGCGACCTGAGCCAGTATATACTTTAATTACGAATTAAGAATTATGAATGAGCTGTAAAGTATAAAAAGTGGCGTGGAAGGTATTTCCATGACGCTGGTATTTATACTTTACAAGATGGCGCTTTTGCTTTGGCAGGGGCGCCATCTTTCTTTTTGCGGTTCCCGTAGTAACTTATATTTGAAAGAAGCTTAGAAAGTTGTTGATAGCAAAAGGCTTTCAGGATATCTTTCATTCGTAACTCGTAATTCATAATTCGTAATTTAAAAAATGAACTACTACTTCATCACCGGGGCCAGCAAAGGAATAGGCAAAGCGATTGCAGAAGAGCTTTTAAAAGATAAAAACAACTCTGTGATCGGCGTATCCAGAAGCAGCAGCATAAAACACAGGCACTACCGCCACCAGCCCCTGGACTTTTCGGATATACCTGCCGTGGAGCACAACCTGCAGAAGGTGTTTATCCCTTACCCGGACGCAGAGAAACTGGTGCTGATCAACAATGCCGGTGTGATCGGTGATATCGGGTATGTGGGAGAAGGTATGCCGAATGAGCGCTTTGAGTTTGTATTCGATGTTAACGTTGTCGTGCCTGCCATGCTGATGAATACTTTCCTGCAGGTATACCAGGCGCGTCAGGTGCCCAAGGTTGTGGTGAACATCAGCTCCGGAGCCGGCCAGTACCCCATCGATGGCTGGGCCAGCTACTGCGCATCCAAAGCGGCCATCGACATGCTCTCGCTGACGGTGCAAAAGGAGCAGGAGATACGGGGCACCGGCGTAAGGGTGTATTCCCTGTCGCCAGGCGTGGTGGATACCGCCATGCAGGAGCACATCCGCGAGTCTGATGCCGCGAAGTTCAGTTCCGTTGAAAAGTTCATCGACTATAAAGCCAAAGGGGAACTGGCATCCCCGGAGGAGGTTGGCCAGAAGATCGTAAGTTTCCTGGACCGGGTGGAGGAGTACAACGACGTCATCGTAAGCGTGCGGGATATGTAAGTATCCTGATCGCTCGCAAAATTCTAACAAAGCAGGTATAGCCTGGCCACTAGCTGGTCAGGCTATACCTTTTTAGAGGCCATTCTATTCAAAGAAAGTACTGGTAAGGCATTGATCAACACAGGTATGCGAATATAGTTTTTTGCTAAGATATTTCTTAAGTTGCCCGATCAACTTGAGGTATAGACCTGTTATCACACCACAGCCTATGACTGAGCTCCAAACACTTTTAAACACTACACTTTATTCCGATGGAAAATAACAAGAACAGAATGCAGGAATACTGGCAGCGCAATGTCCGGATTCTGCTAACGCTGCTGGGACTCTGGTTCACCGTGTCCTACGTGTTCGGTATCCTGCTGGTCGATGAGCTGAACCAGTTCAGGCTGGGAGGCTTCAAGCTGGGTTTCTGGTTTGCCCAGCAAGGGGCCATCTACATGTTTGTGCTGATCATTTTTATTTACGTGTGGCTGATGAACAGGCTGGACCGTGAATTTGATGTACACGAAGATTAATTTCCACGATCAACAAGCAAGCTAAAATGGATATCTTAACCTGGACATACATCATCGTAGGGCTGAGCTTTGCCCTCTACATCGGCATTGCGATCTGGTCGCGCGCCGGATCAACAAAAGAGTTTTATGTAGCAGGCGGCGGGGTTAGTCCGCTGGCAAACGGCATGGCCACTGCCGCTGACTGGATGTCGGCTGCCTCCTTTATTTCCATGGCCGGCCTGATCTCGTTTATGGGCTACGACGGCTCGGTATACCTGATGGGCTGGACGGGAGGCTACGTGCTGCTGGCGCTGTTGCTGGCGCCCTACCTGCGCAAGTTTGGCAGGTTCACGGTGCCGGATTTTGTGGGGGAACGCTATTACTCCAAAACCGCCCGCCTGGTGGCTGTGGTGTGTGCCATCTTTATCTCCTTTACCTATGTAGCCGGCCAGATGCGGGGCGTCGGGATCGTGTTCTCGCGCTTCCTGGAAGTTCAGATCGAGACCGGTGTGGTCATCGGCATGGTCATCGTGTTGTTTTATGCGGTGCTGGGTGGCATGAAAGGCATTACCTATACCCAAGTGGCGCAGTATTGCGTGCTGATCTTTGCGTACATGGTGCCGGCGATCTTCCTGTCGATGATGCTGACAGGTAATCCGGTTCCGCAACTGGGGTTGGGTGGCACCTTGCAGGATGGCACCTACCTGTTGGATAAGCTCGATGGCTTGCTGCCGGCACTGGGCTTTACAGCCTATACCGACGGCAGCAAATCCACCATCGATGTATTCTTTATCACGGCGGCTCTGATGGTCGGCACGGCCGGTCTGCCCCACGTGATCGTGCGTTTTTTTACCGTTCCGAAAGTGAAAGATGCCCGTATGTCTGCCGGATATGCCCTGGTATTTATTGCCATCCTGTATACGACGGCTCCTGCTGTAGGGGCTTTTGGTATGTACAACATGCTGCAGACCACGAGCAACCAGCCTATTGCCGATATGCCGTCCTGGGTGAGCAACTGGCAGAAAACAAAGCTGATCGGCGTGGACGATAAGAATGGCGACGGCCGCATCCAGTATGTAAAAGACCCGGCTATAAATGAGCTGACCATCGACAAGGACATCATGGTGCTGGCTAACCCCGAGATCGCACAGTTGCCCAACTGGGTGATCGCCCTGGTGGCCGCCGGCGGGCTGGCTGCGGCGCTTTCTACAGCGGCCGGTCTGTTGTTGGTCATTTCCACATCTATTTCCCACGACTTGCTCAAAAAGTCTTTCCTGCCGGATATTTCGGAGAAAAACGAGCTGATGGCAGCCCGTGTGGCCGCTGCGGTTGCCGTGATCGTTGCCGGATATTTCGGCATCAGACCACCCGGTTTTGTAGCGGAAGTGGTGGCCTTTGCCTTCGGGCTGGCGGCCGCCTCGTTCTTTCCGGTTATCATTATGGGTATTTTCTCGAAGACCATGAACAAGCAGGGGGCGATCTGGGGTATGGTTACGGGCCTGGTATTTACGCTTGGTTATATTTCCTACTTCAAGTTTGTGAACCCGGCTGCCAACACACCGGATAACTGGCTCCTGGGCATTTCGCCCGAAGGTATAGGCACATTGGGTATGATTCTGAATTTTGCAGTATCGTATATCGTATCCCGGTTCACGCCTGCTCCGCCAGCTCATATTCAGGAACTCATTGAGGATATCCGCATACCACGCGGTGCGGGTGAAGCCGTAGCAGGGCATTAAGTTTTAATTGTTGAATTGTTAAATTGTTAAATTGTTAGATGGTTGACCGCGTGGCTTCCGCCGGTCAGCCATCTAAGGAAAGAAACAAGGATCAATGTATCAAACACAGGATTTCTGACAAAGTGTTGTGCTGAAACTCTAAGTGTTCCAACAAGTGATCGCGCAAAAAAGGCAAAACTAAATTTACCCTTCTATTTCAATTTCTAACTCCCAAACTTCCTAACTCTCAAAACTCTCCGGTTTCAGGTATGCGCTACAAAGCCAAAACCTGACGGATCTTCTCCGGCGCGCCATGCCCAAAAAATGAATCGCACCAGGTATAGGTAGAAAGTGAGCCGGACAAGGAGGCCGGATTTTTCTTTTGTGTTGCCCGTGAAAGGTACAGCCCCTGCCAACGTATACATACATGATGAGAGGTACAGAAACACATGCCTAAAAAGCTGACGCAGAACGGAGTGCAAAACTTAAGATCGGAACCATGGAGACATCAACCCAGCCCAACAATTCGTATGCCGATGCCTATACCAGGAGCATAACGGATCCGGAAACCTTCTGGAGCGAACAGGCCAGGCAGATTGCCTGGTTTGAAAAGCCACAGCAGATACTCACCACAGACGAGCATGGTTTTTACCGTTGGTTTGCAGGCGGGAAACTCAACACCGCTTACCTGGCCCTGGACTACCATGTAGACAATGGCCGTGCCGACCAGACCGCCCTGATCTACGACTCGCCTGTGACCCATACCATACGCAAGTACAGTTACCGCGAGTTTCGTGACCTGGTGGCGCGTTTTGCGGGCGCGTTGCGGGGCCTGGGGGTAGGCAAAGGCGATACGGTGGTGATCTACATGCCGGTGATTCCGGAGGCCGTGGTGGCCATGCTGGCCTGTGCGCGTCTGGGTGCCATCCACTCAGTGGTTTTCGGTGGCTTTGCCCCCCACGAACTCACGGTTCGCATTGACGATGCCAAACCCAAGGTTGTGATTTCGGCCTCCTGCGGCATCGAGTTCGATAAATACATTCCCTACAAGCCACTCCTGGACGAAGCCCTGCAAAAGAGTCAGCACAAGCCAAGCCATACCATCATCCTGCAGCGCCCCTATGTGCAGGCCGACATGCAGCCGGACCGCGACCTGGACTACATGGAAGTGCTGCAGCAGGCAGAGCCAACCGAGTGCGTTCCGGTAGATGCACACGATCCGCTCTATGTGCTCTATACCTCCGGAACAACCGGCCGGCCCAAGGGCATCATTCGCGACAATGGCGGCCATGCGGTTGCGCTGAAGTATAGTATGAAAGCGGTCTACAATGTCGATCCGGGGGATGTGTTCTGGGCAGCTTCCGATGTAGGCTGGGCTGTGGGGCACTCCTACCTGGTCTACGCACCGCTCTTTCACGGTTGCACCACCGTGCTCTTCGAAGGCAAGCCGGTGCGCACGCCGGATGCCGGTACTTTCTGGCGCGTGATCATGCAGCACGATGTCAAAGTGCTCTTTACAGCGCCTACCGCCATTCGTGCCATCAAAAAAGAAGACCCGGACGGGATACAGAAGATCAAATATGACCTGCCCTCGCTCCGCTACCTGTTCCTGGCCGGCGAACGCTGCGATCCGGCTACCTACTACTGGGCCAAAGACCTGCTACGTGTTCCGGTGATCGACCACTGGTGGCAGACAGAGTCGGGCTGGCCGATGGTGGCTAATATGGTAGGCTACGGGATACTGCCTGCCCGGCCGGGTTCTGCGGGCAAGCCGGTCTGCGGGTATAAAGTAGAGATTCTGAACGAAGAAGGGCAGGAGCTTATACCTGCCCAGGAAGGCTACGTGGCCGTCAGACTGCCGCTGCCTCCGGGTTGCCTGCCTACCTTGTGGCAGGACGACGAGCGCTTTTTCAAATCTTATCTCGAACGATTTCCGGGCTATTACATGACCGGCGACGGTGGCTATTTGGATGAAGATGGCTATATTTATATCATGGGTCGCATAGACGATGTGATCAACGTGTCCGGGCACCGCCTCTCTACCGGCGAGATGGAGGAGATGGTGGCGGCGCATCCGGCTGTGGCTGAGTGTGCTGTGGTAGGTATAGCCGATGATTTGCGGGGCCAGCGCCCTATTGGATTGGTCGTGCTCAAAGACGGGCAGGAGATAAGCGAAAGCCAGCTGGAGCAGGAGCTGGTGGCAACGATACGGGAGAAAATCGGAGCGGTGGCTTATTTCAGGAACGCCCTGATCGTAAAACGGCTTCCCAAAACCCGCTCCGGAAAAGTACTCCGCAAGATCCTGCGCAACATAGCGGATGGAGACCATTATGCCGTGCCTTCAACGATTGACGACCCGGCCATACTGACTGAAATACATGACAACCTGAGGAAACGGGGCATCGGAAATGCCTTTATCCGCTAACATAATTATGCATCTTTAAACACCTAAACACATCTGGAATCATGCCTAACCATCAGATCAAGACTTATGAAGAATACGAAGAAACCTATAAGCGCAGCGTAGAGGACCCGGAAGGGTTTTGGGCCAATATAGCCGAAGACTTTACCTGGCGCAAAAAGTGGGACAAAACACTTGAATGGAATTTTGAAGAGCCGAATATAAAGTGGTTCCAGGGCGGAAAGCTCAACATTACCGAAAATTGCCTGGACCGCCACCTCAAAACCCGCGGCAATAAGCTTGCCCTGATCTGGGAGCCCAACGATCCGAAGGAACGTTTTGTGCGCTATACCTACAAGGAACTGCACGAGAAGGTATGCCAGTTTGCCAATGTGCTCAAAAAGAACGGCGCCAAAAAAGGAGACCGCATCTGCATCTACATGCCCATGATACCGGAGCTGGCTTTTGCGGTGCTGGCCTGCGCCCGTATTGGCGCTATTCATTCTGTTGTGTTTGCCGGCTTCTCAGCCGTAGCCATGGCCGACCGCATCAACGATGCCCAGTGCAACATCGTGCTCACCTCGGATGGCCTGAACCGCGGAGCCAAGCAGATACCGGTGAAGCGGGTGGTGGATGAGGCCCTGGAAAAATGTGATTCAGTGAAGCGCGTGATCGTCGTGGAGCGTCTGGGCTGGGCCGTGAACATGGTGGAAGGCCGCGACGTGTGGTACCACGACGAAGTGAAAGACGTAAGCAAAGACTGCCCTGCCGAGGAGATGGACGCAGAAGACATGCTCTTCATCCTCTATACCTCCGGCTCAACAGGAAAACCAAAAGGAGTAGTGCATACCTGTGGCGGCTACATGGTGTATGCCCAGTACAGCTTCAAAAATGTATTCCAGTACGAAGAGAGTGATATCTACTGGTGTACGGCCGACATTGGCTGGGTAACCGGCCATACCTACCTGCTCTACGGTCCGCTGCTTTCGGGTGCTACCACGCTGATGTTTGAAGGCGTGCCTACCTACCCGGATATGGGCCGCTTCTGGCAGGTATGCGATAAGTTCGGCGTCACCATCTTCTATACCGCGCCTACGGCTATCCGCTCGCTGATGGGAGGCGACATCGACGATGTGCTCTCTTACAGTCTGGACTCACTCAAAGTGCTGGGCTCCGTAGGAGAACCCATCAACGAAGAGGCCTGGCACTGGTACCATACTCACGTCGGCAAAGAGCGCTGCCCGGTGGTAGACACCTGGTGGCAGACCGAAACGGGCGGTATCATGATCTCATCGCTGGCCAATGTCACACCGACCAAACCCGCACACGCCGCTTACCCCTTGCCTGGCATTCAGCCGATCCTGGTAGACGCGGAAGGCAACGAGATCACAGACAATGATGTGGAAGGCTACCTGTGCATGAAGTTCCCGTGGCCCGGCATGATCCGGACTACGTATGGCGACCATGAGCGTGCCCGCCTGAGCTACTTCTCGACTTACAAAGGGCTATACTTTACCGGCGACGGTGCCAAGCGTGACAAAGATGGGCTATACCGCATTATCGGTCGTGTGGATGATGTGATCAACGTATCCGGTCACCGTTTCGGTACGGCCGAGATTGAAGATGCCATCAACCACAACGAGCACGTGATCGAATCGGCAGTGGTAGGTTATCCACATGATGTAAAAGGACAGGGCATCTACGCTTTTGTGATCTGCAAAGAGACGCCGCAGCGCGAAGAGTGGCTGCGTGCCGAGATCATCGAAACCGTGGTAGAGAAGATCGGTAAGATCGCCAAGCCGGACAAGATACAGATTGTGAGTGGGTTGCCTAAAACAAGATCCGGCAAGATCATGCGCCGTATCCTGCGCAAAGTAGCCGAAGGCGATACCTCTAACCTGGGCGATACGTCCACACTCCTCGATCCGGATGTGGTGGATGAGATCAAAGCAGGCGCCTTGTAAAGATGGTTGTTTACTAGTTTAGTTGAATTAGTAACCATACCTTATTCTATTTTAGGTTAACATCAAATAGAAACCTCTTGTCTAAGTTAGACAAGAGGTTTTTTTAGGTGCTACTTCTTCCAACCCATGTAAAAGATTTTCCACTCCTAGAGGCTCAAAGAATATTCTTCCACTTTTCTCTCCCGCACGATGCCGGGTAGGACTGCATAGTCATCATGCCATAGATGCCAACAACCAGGACGGAGGTTGCGTGATGCTCCTGGACAAAGTAACTTGCCAGGATGGTTGGCCTGTTGTGGAATCAGGTAGTCCCTCTACAACCGCTCAGCTTATATTTCCCTTAAAATAAAAAATAATTTAAATTGAAGGCATGATCTCATTCTCAACAACAACCCGCATACAGGTGGAACATGCGCTTCTGTACCTGGTGGTATTGATAGGATTTTCCTGTAGCAGCAACCCGGTAGCCACTCAGAAAACTGTTGCCAGCGTACCTGCTGCTACCAGCACCATCAGCTATACTAACCCCGTTCTTGCAGGTGATTATGCCGATCCTTCCGCAGTGCGGGTGGGGGACAACTACTGGGCAACCGCTACCTCCTCGGAATGGGCACCCCTGTTTCCGCTGCTGCATTCCAGGAACCTGGTGGATTGGGAGACGGTAGGGCACGTTTTCCCTGATAAACTGCCCGATTGGGCGGAGGCACACTTTTGGGCCCCTGAGATAGCCTACGAAAACGGCAGGTACTACATCTACTACACTGCCAAGAAGAAAGGCGGCAACCTGTGCGTGGGCGTTGCCAGTGCCACCAGCCCGACAGGCCCCTACACCGACCATGGCCCGCTGGTATGCCAGGAGGTGGGCTCAATCGACGGGTTTGAGATAAGAGACGGAAAAGGGGACCTATACTTGGTATGGAAGGAAGATGGTAACAGCCGGGGACTGCCTACGCCGATCTGGGGACAGCGCATGAACGAAGAACGCACCGCTTTGACAGGTGAAAAATTTGAGCTGATCCGCAACGACGCCGGCACCTGGGAGGGAGGAGTCGTAGAAGGCCCCGCCATCATCAAGCGCGGCGACTATTACTTCATGTTCTATGCTGGCGACAAATGCTGCGGGCGCGAGTGCGCGTATGCCGTGGGCGTGGCGCGTGCCAGAAGTTTAAAAGGACCATGGGAGAAGCATGAGAAGAACCCCATCATCCTGCAGAATGAGGCGTGGAAGTGCCCCGGCCATGGAACTGTGGTGTCTGATGCGAATGGGAATGACTACTTTCTGTACCATGCCTATAGTGCCAAGAGTACGGTATACCCCGGTCGTCAGGGTGTGTTGGATAAAATAGAGTGGGGGGATGATAACTGGCCATACTTTGAAAATAATGCACCCAGTACAACTGCCCTCGTGCAGGTAAGCCAGAACAGCAGCCTGTCGAAGGGGCAGGACACGAAGGAAGAGTTTAACTCCGGGCAACTGGCCAAAACTTGGCAGTGGCCGGTAGGACAGCAAGTGTCCTATACCTTGGAGCCCAATGCAACCGGTACCTTGCTGTTGAAAGCTTCTCCTGACAAATTAGGCACTGTACTAGCCAAACGTACCATGCAAGCCAATTATACCGCTACTGCTGCTTTAAGCCGTTCTTCTGTTCAGAATGGGACCATGGCTGGCCTCACCGCCATAGGTGATCATGATAATGCCGTGGGGATAGCGTTGCAAGGCAGGGAAATCATTCTATGGTCTCTTAAAGCAGGCACCCTGCGTTTGATTGCTAAGACAGCGGCACCCAGCGAGGATTTGATGCAGTTGAGGCTGGTCACCACTAACGGCGACCAGATGCAGTTTGGTTGGAGTACCAATGGCGAAGCCTGGAATCTGCTCAACGACGGTAACAAGATAGACGCTTCTTACCTTCCGCCCTGGGATAGAGGGGTACGTGTTGGTTTAACGGCCAAGGGCCCTGCTGGTCATACGGCAGCCTTCGATTGGTTTCATATTGTTAATTAGGAATTGGGTTTAGGTGTTTTCAAAGTTTTAAAAGAAATCTGCCATACGTATTGATTAACTAAATATTTGAATTTTAAAATTGTCTTGTTTTATGCTAACTTATACCAACGTTGGCATGTACCGCAAGATTGTAGCAGTTTCCCTGCAGTAAAATGGCGTATGGCGAGAAGCGTCAACGTTTCCGCTATCGACTGCCACAGCTGCTGCATTGTTTAGTAAAGTTTTACCATAGTCACTATTTGAGGAATTTAAAACAAAAAACTACAACATGCATAAAATAGGAT
>NZ_JSYF01000266.1:0-9874 GCF_054824225.1 Pontibacter sp. HJ8 | reverse complement strand
GCCGGCTAACATGTTAGCCGGCGCTTCTGCTTTTTACAGGTTCTTCTGAGAGCTAGAACATATCGCTCAGATCCAGAATGGGTATATCGAGTGCTGTCGAATCTGTCTCTACTGCTTTCGGCAACACGGTGGTACAGTTATACTTCTTGCTGATCTTCACGGTAGGCCCCGGAAAGCGCCCCCGGGTGATGCCAAGCTGGGTGTCTTCGTAGAGACGCTCCATATAAAGCCCGTACACAGGCAGGGCCGTTTTGGAGCCTTCGCCCAAGCTGGAGGTGCGGAAGTGAATGCTGCGGTCCTCTCCTCCTACCCATACGCCTGTCACCAGGTCTTTGCTCACGCCCATAAACCAGCCGTCGGAGTGGTTGGAAGTGGTACCCGTTTTGCCGCCAATCTCATTGCCTTTCCAGAGGTCGTATTCCCAAAGGGCCTGCGAGGTACCGCCTGGTTCTTCCATGCCGCCTTTGAGCATGTGCATCATCAGGAAAGCGGTCTCTTCGCGCAGCACCTTCTTCTGCTCCGGCGTAAACTGGTGAATGATGTTTCCGTTGCGGTCCTCTATGCGCGTGATGAAAGCCGGCGTAGTATAGAAGCCCTGGTTGGGGAACGTGCTGTAGGCTCCTACCATTTCATATACCGTCACATCGCTTGGCCCCAGGCCAATCGAAGGAACTTTGTCAAGCGGGCTGCTGATGCCCAGGCGATGGGCATAATCTACCACCGTTTCCCAACCTACCAGTTCCGTCAACTGAGCTGTTATCGAGTTGACCGATTTACCCATGGCACGCCGCAAGGTCATCGGGGCGCCGGTGTATACCCAGTCGGCATTGGTCGGGGACCAGCTTTTCTTCTCCCCTTTCTCTACATAGTTGATCGTGATGGGCCTGTCTACGATCTTGTCGCAGGGGGAATAGCCGTTGTCAATGGCGGCTGCATACACAAAAGGCTTGAAAGTAGAGCCCGGCTGCCGGCGCGCCTGTTTCACGTGGTCGTACTTAAAGTACTTGTAATTGATACCGCCCACCCATGCTTTGATATGGCCGGTGTAAGGGTCCATCGTCATCATTCCACCGTGCAGGAAACGCTTGTAGTAGCGTAGCGAGTCCAGCGGAGACATTGTCATCTTCTTTTCGCGCTCCGGGTTATCCCAGGTAAACACCATCATTTCACGCGGCGTGTTCAGTTCTTTGTTAATAGCGGCCACGTTGTCGCCATGCTTTTTCTTGAGGCGCTTGTAATAATCCGTTCGTTTGATGGTCTCTTCTATGAAGCCGGGGATCTCTTTGTTCTTTTCATCTACCCAGGGATTCTTGCCTTTCCAGTGGTTGTCAAAGCGGCGTTGCAGGGTGCGCATTTGCTGCTCCATGGAGGCCTCTGCATGCGCCTGTATGCGGGAATCGATGGTGGTGTATACCTTGAGCCCATCGCGGTACAGGTCATACCCGTTCTGCTTGCACCATTCCTTCATAAAGTCGGCCACCGCACCGCGGAAGTAAGTAGCCGGCCCATCATAGTGGTTTTCCACACGGTAATCGAGCACGAGGGGGAGCTTGCTCAGCGAGTCGGCTGCTGCCTGCGGCAGGTACCCGTACTTGGCCATCTGGACCAGCACCGTATTGCGCCGGCGGGTAGCGTTCTCCGGGTTAAAGCGTGGGCTGTAATAGGTCGGAGCTTTGAGCAGGCCCACCAAAACGGCCGCCTGTTCGGTCTTCAGACTATCCGGTGAGGTGCTGAAGAACGTTTTGGAAGCGACCTGTATACCAAACGAGTTACTGCCAAAATCGACCGTGTTAAGATACATCGCCAGAATTTCCTCTTTGGTATAGCGCTGCTCCAGCTTGATGGCCGTGAGCCATTCTTTGGTTTTGGAGATGATGATGTTAAGGCCCGGGATATGCCCCAGTACTCCTTTGGAGTCGTCTGTTCGGGTTTTGTAGAGGTTTTTGGCCAGCTGCTGCGTAATGGTGCTGCCTCCCCGGCTTTCGCCGCGCAGGTTATCATAAAGCGCACCAAAAAGCGCCGCCGGATCGATGCCGGAGTGCTCATAAAAGCGGGCATCTTCCGTGGCGATCAGCGCTTTGATCAGCGTAGGCGACATTTCCTGGTAGCTGACCGGGCTGCGGTTTTCGCGGAAGTATTTTCCGATCAGTTTGCCATCCACGGTATACAGTTCCGAGGCCTGGTCACTGCGTGGATTTTCCAGCTTGTCCAGGCTTGGGGAGGAGCCGAAGAGGTAGAAGAAATTATACTCCACACTCACCAGGTATACGGTAGCAACGGTCAGTCCCAGCAAAAATATTTTCCAGCTAAAACCGATAATCTGTTTGTATACCGACCTCTTTTTCTTTGGTTCTTTTACTTGTTCTTGCTCTTGCAGCATGCTAATATGGTCAGGGTTGTGCACCCGAAAAATGGCTATACGCTTCTATCTAAATTACTGCAAATATACCTTTTGTGTACAAATACTTTTCCAGAAACACATAAAACTTAGCCAGAGCTGCCCGATAGCTGTCATAACTTTGGTAGCACCTGCTATCTTTGTGCACAGGTTCATGCTTTACTCTACCTTCTCACCACCATGCAACAGCAACTACAGGCCGCATTTGACAAGATAAAAGGACTGCCGCTTACCAAGACGACCCGAAACGAACTGGTACAGTACTTCCACTTTGGCAAAACCAGCTATACCACCAGCCAGGGACTCATACTGGATGTAGGCGCCTATACCCTGGCCGTCAACTGTCCGTGGCAGCTCCGGGAATCCAACGGGGAAGTGATCAAGCACAGCGACGTCTTCATGCGCAAGCGTGAGCCGGGCATGCCCTCCCTTAAATTTGACTGGAAAGTACCCGGTGCCAACCTACGCGATCAACGCCTGCAGGGACTGGTGATCAGCTCTCAGGCACTGGCTATAGAGACCGTGGAATTTAAAAATGAGTTCGGCCTCGAGCTGGTCTTCGTAAACGGCGACCGCCTCCTGATCTCGCCTGACCTAGCGAAACCGCAGCAGGAGTACTGGCAACTGTTCAGCAACACCGGCGACAACTTCAGCATCGGGGCCGGTGCGGCAGGTTTACTCTAAGCGTTACTTTTTCTATACCTGTGGCATCTCCTATACCTTCAGAACTAAAAATTTCCGGATGAAAAAATTTCTGCAAACGACCCTGCTCACCCTGGTGCTGAGCCTTTGCCTGGGTATAGCCGCACAGGCGCAAACCAAAGCAAAACCTGCTACCAAAAAAGCGCCTGCCAAGGCTGCTCAGAAAAAACCTGAATCCGGCGCCGAGGCTCCGGAGATGAAAACCTACTACATGGCCTTGCTGAAGCGAGGTCCTTACCAGCCGACCGACACAGCCGAGGTGAATGGCATACAGCGGGCACACATGGCCCATATCCGGCAGATCGCCGCCGACGGCAAGTTGGTCATGGCCGGCCCGTTTCTGGACAATGGCGACCTGCGGGGTATTTTTATCTTCGATGTCGCTTCGCTGGAAGAAGCCAGGGCACTGACAGAGGCTGATCCTGCTGTGAAAGCCGGCAAACTGATCCTGGAACTGCACCCCTGGATGAGCCAGCGCGGCACAAAGCTTCCCTAGCAACCTTTCGGTACACAAGACAGTATGCGGAGGTATAATCCGCTGCTGCCTTTGAACGTACGCCTCCACCTTTTCGAGTTTGAAGACCTGCCCTGGTTTCCGCACGTCATCCGGCAAGGTATGCTCGATTTCCTTCGCTTTATGATCTCGAAGCTGGGAGCTTATGGCCCGGCTATACCTTTGCTGCAGGAACTCTTACAGCGCAGCGGACAATCCTATATCACAGACCTTTGCTCCGGTGCCGGCGGAGGTATAGCCGGTATACGCGAGGCGCTGAGCCAGCAGATGGGGCAGCCGGTACAGGTGACCCTCTCCGATCTCTACCCCAACACCGAAGCCTACGAGTACCTGCGTACCCAATCCGGTGGCCTGATCGATTATATACCCCAGCCCGTTGATGCCACGGCTGTACCAGCTGGTGTGACCGGCGTCCGTACGATCTTCTCTTCCTTTCACCATTTCCGGCCACAACAGGCAACCGCCATACTGCAGGACGCGGCAGACAAGCGGGCGCTCATCGGTATATTCGAAGGGAGCGGAAAAAGCTGGCTGGAGTTACTGGTCTTCTGGCTGACCTTCCCTTTCATCATCCTGATCGTGACGCCATTTATCCGGCCCTTTAAGTTCAGCAGACTGTTTTTCACATACCTTATTCCACTAATACCGATCGGCATTTTGTGGGATGGCACAGTTTCCCTTTTCCGGATATACCATCCCCGGATGCTGGAAGGATTAGTTGCGCAGGTACAGGCACCGGGCTATACCTGGCGCACCGGTATAGTGGGCAAAGGACTTGGGAAACAAGTGATCTACCTGATCGGGTATCCGAATTAATTGTTAAATGGCTACATTGTTAAATGGTTTTGAGTTTGGCCAAGTTTATACTATATGCTGTTTCAGCTTATCAACAATTGAACAGTTTAACAATAAAGCAATTATAAACTTGAAACCCGTCGTCCTACCTGTAACCGGAAAGTATAGCAGCGCGCTGACGCTGATGCGTATTCCGTTTTCGGTATACCTGATGCCTGTGTACTGGTTTGCCCTTAGCACCCTCTCCGGGTATAGCATCCCGAAGGCGATTGCGGTATTTGTGATTCTGCACCTGCTAGTATACCCGGCCAGCAACGGCTACAACTCCTACCACGACCGCGACGAAGGCAGCATTGGCGGCCTGAAACAACCGCCCAAAGTGACACGGGAGCTGCTATACCTGGTGGTATGTTTTGATGTAGCCGCTGTTGTGCTTTGCTTCTTCCTCTCGCCGCTCTTTGCCGCAATGGTTGCCCTATACCTGTTTGTGTCGAAAGCTTACAGTTACAAAGGCATACGGCTCAAAAAGTACCCGATCCTCAGTACAGCTGTGGTGACGGTCTTTCAGGGGGCATTTACCTTTGCGATGGTGCAGGTAGGCGCCGGCCTGGAACTGCAGGAAGTGCTGCAAACGCCCCAGGTGTGGTATGCCCTGGTGAGCACTCTTTTTTTATGCGGCTCTTATCCCCTCACCCAGATCTACCAGCACGGGGAAGACAGCCGGCGGGGCGACAGAACGCTCAGCCTGCTCTTGGGTATAAGTGGTACTTTCCTTTTTGCAGCCTGCAGCCTCGGCCTCGGAGCCGCCTTGCTGATGTGGTTATACCTGGTTACCGGTCAGTTACTGAACATACTCATCTTCCTGGTTTGTACGGCGCCAATTGTACTCTTTTTCACGAGGTGGGTGCTCAGGTCGCAGAAAAATCCGCTTGAAGTTAACTTTGAGAACACCATGCAGATGAACAAATTGTCTTCGCTTTGCATCAGCCTGGCTTTTATAGCGATGATCGTGCTGCGTTCCTTGTAACTAACAGATTTACAGGAGCTATAACTCCCTGTCAGGATTTCGTATACAACTCAAAAATCGTCTGCTCTATGAAATTTCTCTACGCCATCGTGGCCGGACTGGCCGCCACTGCCGCCATGACAGCCTTCCTATACCTGCTCTCCCTGGCTACGCACCGTGTTATGAAAGTGATCAGGATTCTGGGAACGATGCTGACCAACCGCACACACCCGGATGGCAGTCTGTCTGAGGCGCCGAGTACAAAGGTTATCGGCACCCTGGCGCATTATGCTGTGGGTATTGTGTTCGCGTTGTTTTACCTGGCGCTCTGGGACTCCGGTGTAGGGCTTACGACAGCATCGTGGGGCTTGCTTTTTGGTCTGGCACACGGGCTTACGGCCATGTTCCTCTGGTACCTGTTTTTTCTGGTGCACCCGAGGCCGCCCATCATTGCGCTACGCACCTACCTGGTTACCCTTATCTTCGCCCATATTATTTTTGGCATCGTTGCCACCTATACCTTCTACCTGCTCCTGAAGCCGGATTATGCGTTTTGGAGTTAGGTTAAATTGTTGATTGTTGATTCAGGAAATTTTAAAATATTCAATGGTTAGGGATAGCCTCTATACCATAAGCAAGCGAGGGCAAATCCCATTGTCCTAAACGTAAACCGCAACAATAAGCAATCAGCAATTCAACCAAAAACAAACGGGCCCCATCGCTTTGCAGCAATGGGGCCCGTTTGTTTTATTTAAAGGACTAACCTTATCCGTTCATTGAGATCAGGAACTCCTCGTTGCTCTTGGTTCCTACCATTCTGTCTTTCAGGAATTCCATGGCTTCTACCGAATTCATATCGGACATAAACTTGCGCAGAATCCAGATACGGTTCAATTCGTCTCTGTCCATGAGCAGGTCTTCGCGGCGGGTTCCGGAAGCAGGAACGTCGATCGCCGGGTAGATTCTTCGGTTGGCCAGTTTACGATCCAGCTGAAGTTCCATGTTGCCGGTACCTTTGAATTCTTCAAAAATCACCTCATCCATTTTAGAACCTGTGTCGATCAGGGCAGTAGCGATGATGGTCAAAGAACCACCGTTCTCTACGTTACGGGCAGCACCGAAGAAACGCTTCGGCTTGTGCAAGGCGTTGGCATCCACACCACCTGACAGGATCTTGCCAGACGAAGGAACCACCGTGTTGTAAGCGCGGGCCAGACGCGTGATAGAATCCAGCAGGATAACCACATCGTGTCCGCACTCTACCATACGCTTCGCTTTGTCGAGTACAATGCTGGCTACTTTTACGTGGCGCTCGGCCGTCTCATCAAAGGTAGATGCGATCACTTCTGCTTTCACGCTGCGCGCCATGTCGGTTACTTCTTCCGGACGCTCGTCGATGAGCAGGATCATCAGGTATACTTCCGGATGGTTTTCAGAGATGGCATTGGCGATCTCTTTCAGCAACACGGTCTTACCTGTTTTAGGCTGCGCCACGATCATACCACGCTGACCTTTACCGATTGGGGCAAACAGGTCCAGTATACGGGTAGACATCAGGCTGGGCTTGGTTGTCAGTTTGAGACGCTCTTCCGGGAAAAGCGGCGTCAGGTGCTGGAACGGGATACGGTCCCGAATCTCTTCCGTGGTACGGCCGTTCACAGTCTCTACTTTCAAGAGGGCAAAATACTTCTCGCCTTCTTTCGGCGGACGGATCTGCCCTTTAACCGTATCACCTGTCTTCAGACCGAAAAGTTTGATCTGGGAAGGAGACACATAAATATCATCTGGTGATGCCAGGTAGTTGTAGTGCGTGGAACGCAGGAAACCGTAGCCATCCTGCATCAGCTCCAAAACCCCTTCGTTTAGGATTATTCCGTCAAACTCCCTGAAGTTGCTGCTGCTGGCAGCGGCTTGTGCCGGCTGGTTGTTGCGGCGCTGGAAATTATCACCATTACTACGGTTGGCATCAGTGCGGTTATCGCTTCGGTTGCCTACTTCCGCCCGCTGCGGCTGCTCTCTGCCATCCACACGGCTATCGCTGCGGTTACCTATTTCAGGTCTTCCTTCAGCGCGGTTGTTATCGTTTCTATTACCTGCTTCTCTTCCCTCAGAGCGGTTCTCGTTGCGGTTACCTGCTTCTCTTGCGTCTGAGCGGTTCTCATTTCTTTCTGGGCGCTCGGCACGTTGTTCACGCACGCCAACTTCATTGCGGCTATCGCGGCGCGGCTGTACACGTTCTTTCTGCGTATTCTGTGGGCCGTTTTGTGGCCCGTGGTCTTTAGCCGGGGCAGGCGCCTGCACAAAAGCGGGTGCCGGGGCTTCTCTGCGTGCTACCTCCTCACGGGCAGGTTTGATTTCGGCTACGGCCGGAGCCGCAACAGTTTCAGCTACTGGCTCTTCTTCAACTGTCTCTATGCGTTGGGTAGCTTCGGTATCGCCGGGGACGGCAGGTCGAGGAGAGGAGGTTCTGATCTTTTTTGATAATTTTTCGGGAGGGGTAATAGCTTGCTGATCAAGGATCTTGTATACAATTTCTTGCTTGCTAAGCTTTTTAAAATTCTTAACGCCAAGATCTTCAGCAATTTCCTTGAGCTCTGAAAGAAGCCGATCTTTCAATTCTTCAATTTTGTACATAAATAATGGTATGGTAGTTTAATTTACCTGCCAGGTGCGCAGTTTGCGAACGCAGCGAGAGCATCTAGTTAATTTAGGAAAAAGAATAGGTTGCGATAGAGTTTGTGAGGCTCAGGAAAGGGCCTTCTTCAAATTGTACTGCAATGTTATTGCAATGGCAATTAATTAACAAATATTAGCGTTGTTTTTGTTGAAAATGTTTCAGAATTAGCTTAAAAGATTTCGGAAATGCCGCTAACTACCTAAAAAAGTATATTTTTGCATCTCTACATAACCCTGAACTATGCTACAGCTAACCGTTTTAAGAGAGCAAACAGACCTGGTAGTGGCTGGCTTGAACAAGAAAAACTACAAAAACGCAGCCGAAGAAGTTGCTTCACTGGTGGAGCTGGATCAACAGCGCCGGCAGATACAAAACCAACACGACGAACTGCAGGCAAGAGCCAATACAATCTCCAAAGAGATTGGTATACTGATGAAAAGCGGTGACCGTGAAAAAGCGGACGCGTACAAGGCAGAAACTTCGGAGCTGAAGCAACAAACCAAAACATTAGCCGATCAGTTGTCCTCGATCGAGGAACAAATACAAAAAGCGCTGTACAAGCTGCCAAACCTGCCCCACGAAAGTGTTCCTACAGGTAAAACACCAGAAGACAACGAAGTAGTTCTGCAACACGGAAATATTCCGGAATTGCACGCAGGCGCGCAGCCGCATTGGGAGCTGATCCAGAAGTACGACATCATTGACTTTGAACTGGGCAACAAGATTTCGGGAGCAGGATTTCCGGTTTATAAAAAGCAGGGAGCCCGCCTGCAGCGCGCCCTTATCAATTTCTTTTTGGACGAGGCCATCAAGGCCGGCTACATGGAAGTGCAGCCGCCTATACTGGTAAACGAAGCTTCCGGCTATGGCACTGGCCAGCTGCCTGACAAAGACGGGCAAATGTACCACGCCACCGAAGACAACCTATACCTGATCCCGACGGCCGAAGTACCCATTACCAACATCTACCGGGATGTGATCGTGCCGGCAGAGCAGCTGCCGATCAAAAATGCCGGCCATACGCCGTGTTTCCGCCGGGAGGCAGGTTCCTGGGGAGCAGACGTGCGCGGCCTCAACCGATTGCACCAGTTTGACAAGGTAGAAATTGTACAGATTACGCTGCCCGAAAAATCTTATGAGGCGCTCGAAGAAATGAGCAGCTACATACAAGGCCTGTTACAGAAACTGGAGCTGCCCTACCGGGTGCTGCGCCTTTGCGGTGGCGACATGGGCTTCACGTCAGCCCTTACCTATGACATGGAGGTATACTCCACTGCCCAGGGCCGCTGGCTGGAAGTCAGCTCTGCTTCAAACTTTGAAACCTACCAGGCTAACCGCCTGAAACTGCGCGCCAGAACGGAGTCCGGTAAAACACAGTTGCTGCATACGCTCAACGGCAGCGCGCTGGCCTTGCCACGTATCGTGGCCGCTATCCTGGAAAACAACCAGACACCGGATGGCATCAACATGCCCAAAGTGCTGCACCCATACTTGGGCTTCGAGAAGATCTCTTAAAATTTGGAGATGAGGAGATTTGAAGATGTGGAGATGATTCTCCATACCTAAACAGAAAAGCCGCTGAAGTCATCAGCGGCTTTTCTGTTTAGGTACAGCAGGTATACAGGTTAGTTATTGAAAATTGAGGAGTTTAAATACACCGGACACGACAAAGCCGTTCAATTTTATCAATCTTCAAATCTCCTCATCTTCAAATCTTCACATCTTAAAACCTACCCGTACTGCTCCAGGTATGCCTGGTATTGATTTTTGATTTTGTACTTC
>NZ_JSYF01000265.1:0-11531 GCF_054824225.1 Pontibacter sp. HJ8 | reverse complement strand
TGTTGGGGTGTGATATTCTTTTAAGTTTGGTGCTCTGGAAACCGTGTAACTTCTTTTAGGGGTTAGCAGCTTTCGTAAATTTTTTAAATGATCCCTTGCAAACAATAGCCGGCTTTTGTCCATTTGCCCCCAGATACTGATACCGATGTTCAGGGTTGCATCTTCCCTGCAGATAGCTTCGTATTGTTCTGCTATCATTATCCCTGTAATCGGATAATCTTCGGAAGGGTACCAGGAGGGTATAACAAAGATATTCATGAGGACGAAGCAATAAGGATCTAAGGAGTTGTCGTAAGCAGAGGGGATATTACAAAGAAGGCAGGCTTAAAACAAGCCTGCCTTCTTTACTGGTTCTATTTACAAGTGCAACTTACGCCACCTGCGCTTTTCTTTCTTTCTTAGCCTTAGGCGTTCTGCCCTCGCCGCTGTTGCCTTCTTTGTTGCGGCGCACGATCGCCATCACAAAGCCGATGGACATGATGATCGTACCGATCCAGAGGACGTTCACAAACGGTTTCTCCATGGCCTTCAGGATGATGTAATCCTTCTGCGTCACGTTCACACCGATCTTGAACTTGTGGTTCTCTGTGTCGATGTTCAGGAAAGTGATGCGTATACCCAGGTCTTCAATTATTTCCGGTACGCGGCCCATCATCTGGCTTTTGATCATGAGTACAGGGTGCGCGTGATATTCCTTCCGCTCACCCAGGATCTTGATAGCCGCCTGCACGGCCACATCGCCTTCTGCCAGTTGCGTACCCGGCACCTGAGTGATCTGCTCAATGCCATTGAATATGGCGATGTAGTCGTTGATCACAAGGGTGTCACCCGCTGTCAGCTCATACTCCTGCAGTTCACCCCAGTCCTTCTCTTCGTTCGGATCCGGCACGGTAGAAACGTGGGTATACAGGTCTTTGTTGGCAAAGTGCTTGATATCCGGCGAGGCCAGCAGGCCCATGTTCGGGTTCACCTGCGCTCTTGGGTATAGCAAGAATTCTTCTTTATCATTCTCATACGCCACCTGGTAGTAGGTGTTTTCAGGCGAAACGAGCTCCAGCGTGTCACCGGTCTTGTAGTATACCTGGTCCTTTACTTTGATGTCACCGCGGGCAATGGCCTTATACGGGTCATCGGTCTGGAACAGGAGTTCTTTGGTCACATACTCCGGTACGCCTTTCACTTCCTGGTATTGGCCCCGGTAGCTTACCTTGAACCTGTCCATCTCGACGGGAGTATTACGCCACAGCAACACGTTGTCACGGTTGATTTCGTCGGGGAACTCTCGGGAGTAAAGCAGGCCGGAATTGTTCTGAGAGATAATCTTTGAATAGCCCGAAGAGAACAGAATGCCGATCAGCATTAGAGCTATACCTATGTGGGCCACAGCACCGCCTGACAGGGTGATCTTCTTCTGGAGCAGGCCCAGTATAATGCTGAAGTTGGCAAACACAGCAAACAACGATACCACAAACAGCAGGATATAAACCGGGTTATCCAGTTTGAAAGGGAAAACGTCAAATTTGTTAGAGAGGATGATCACCAGGCTGGCAAACAGCAGGGTGAGCATAAGCGGCATGGTGATAGCGTCTTTGAAGCTGTTCTTATTCGCTTTTTTCCACCACAGCAACTGGCCGATACCTGTCAGTATAGCTACGCCTACACCTGCCCATAACTGGAACTTGGTGTAGTGGGCGATCTGATCGGCAGGCAGGGCCGCATTGGATTCGATGCCAAAGAAGCCCAGGAAAGCATTGTAGACAGGTATGGAAGTAGTTACCAACACCTGGAAAGCGGCTAAGCACAGCACGGCAGCGCCTATGAATACCCAGAACTCAGCACTGTAAGTAGAAAGCTCTTTCTCCGTAACAGGAATTTTTTTCCAGGTATACACCAGCAGGCCGACCGCAATGACTGTAAAGGCCATCATGTAGGTGAAGAGCTGGCCTGACAGACCCAGGTCAGTGAAGGAGTGCACGGAGGCATTCCCCAAGATACCGCTACGGGTCAGGAAAGTAGCATACAGGATCAGGATAAAAGAGGTAATCACGAGGATGAAGGAAGCACGAAGCCCCTGCTTGCTGCGACGGTAAGCGATCATGGTATGGATACCACCCACCAGCACAAGCCAAGGGATGTAGACCGCATTCTCTACCGGGTCCCAGTTCCAGTAACCACCAAAGTTCAGCGTTTCGTAGGCCCAGTAAGCGCCCATCACGATACCGATACCCAGCGTCACGGCTGCAAAGTGAGACCAGGGCAGGGCAGGGCGGATCCACTCCGTAAACTTGCCTTTCCAAAGGCCGGCAATGGCAAAAGCAAACGGAACAAGCGAAGCGGCATAGCCCAGGAACAGGGTAGGAGGGTGAATCACCATCCAGTAGTTCTGTAGCAGTGGGTTCAGGCCGGTACCATCCGTAGGTACAAAGTTAGGGTCCATCTTAAATACCGGAGCGTCGGCCATGAAGTCGCGCATCAGAATAAAAGGAGAAGAACCCAGCTTGAAATCGCCGATCACCACACCCAGGATCATCGAGGTAATGAAGATCTGCACAAATGAGAAGGTCGCCATGACGGGTGCTTCCCATACCTTATTTTTCTTGCCCGAGTTGATGAGCACGACACCCAACACAACGTGCCAGAACAGCCACAGCAGGAATGAACCTTCCTGGCCCTCCCAGAAGCAGGAGATCATGTAGTGTACCGGCAGGTGATTGGACGAGTGGCTCCAGGCGTAGTAGTACTCGTAACGGTGTTCGTATATAATGTTGAAAAGGCTGAAAATAATAGCTATCACAGCAAAACTGTGTACATAAAAGGCACCACGGGCCAGTTTACGCCAGCTGCTATCTCCGCTTTCTTCCACTTTCTGGCGCGAGGCCATAAAATAAGCATAGGAGGCTACTATGGCCGCTACAAAAGCTACGATCACACTGGCATGACCAAAGTCTCCAATCAGCGTATTAATCATCTGTGATAGTTAAAAGTTTAAAGTTAAAAGCTATGAGTTGCGGGTGCTAAGAGTCATCACTCCTAACTCTCAACTCTTAACTTAATTAGAGTCCTGCTGTTTTATTTTGCTGAATTTCCTTTTCCACGTACTTGGAAGGGCACTTGAGTAGGATCTTGTCGGCTACAAAAACATCCTGCTGCATGTTGCCGGTGATCACGACTTGTTCCGAACGCTCAAAATCCTGTGGCTTGGGGTTGTAGTATACCACCCGTTGCTCAAAGCGATTGGTGTCTACCAGCGTAAAGGTAAAGTAGTTCGGGTCTATCAGAGGGTCGTATTGCATACCCACTATATGGCCCTCAACATCTTTTTTGAGGCGGCCTACCACGTGCACTTTGGTCGCGTTGCCATCTTCCGCACGCTCTATGGCTTCTCCGAACGAAACATAGGTGCTGGCGTCTCCGGCAGTTGTCATGATAATGCCAATAGCCAGTGCGATGACGATAATTCCGATGATGTGTGACTTTTTCATCTATGTATAAAAGGTTGATCCTCTCTATCTGTTAGCCTAACACACTACAGAGCGTTTTAAATCCATAGGCAAAGGCGATCTTTATCATTTTTTCTGTTGCTTTTTTCGCTGTTCAAAGCAACAGAAAACGCTTATCGGTTTACAAAATCATCTTTCAGCTGCTTCTCCAGCCTGCTCACTTTGCGGTCCAGTGAGATGAGGTAGAAAAGCACCCCAGCCAGTACGGTCAGCAGAACCACAACCACCACATATATTTTTCCGTCCTGGCGCAAGGCGTCTGCCATTTCCACGTCAGGCTGTGCAGCGGATGAGAACTCGACAGTCGTTTGCTCAGACTGAGCCTGTGCGGGTTGCAGACCTAATGCAGCACCCAACAGAAAGCAGCAAATGGCCAGTATTCTAAATGTTTTCATATAAGCGGTGTTTCAGTGATTCCAATCTAGATTTAATGTTCACGATCCAGAGGCCCAGCAGGGTCCAGCCCAGTACGGAAGGATAGAAAACCATGCGCAGCCGGTCGTCCAGGTCATAGGCGTTGAAGCCGGGGTTGCCACCGTTGCCCGGATGAAGCGAGTCTGTCAGGCGGGGCAGAATAAACAAGAGCGGGATGAGGGCTGCAAAGGCAAAGATGTTGTACACGGCGCTGATGCGGGCCCGCTGCTGCTGTTCAGCAAAGGAGCTGCGCAACACCAGGTAAGCAAAGTACAGGAGCAGGCCAATGGCGGCTCCGTTCTGCTTCGGGTCGTTGCTCCAGTATTCTCCCCAGGTGAACTTGGCCCATTCCATACCTGTCACGATACCCAGCACACCGAAGAGAATGCCTACTTTGGCTGCCTCATGCGCGATGATATCGCTCTTGATAGTAGGCTTGCGCAGGTACTGGATGGAGTATGCTACCGATAGCAGCAGGATCAGGATCATTCCAAACCACATGGGCACGTGGAAGTACAGGTTCCGGATGGTTTCGTTGAGGATAGCCAGCCGGGGAACCTCCGTTAGCATACCGGCCACCACAGTAAATACCAGCAGCAGCACAGTCAGTATTTTCCACCAGTTCTTCATACTTAGATATTAGATGTTAGTCGCCCGTATTTAGATACAAAATAGTAGACTTCTTTCAGAACAAATAAATGCTCCTGATCTGTTTCAACCTTCAGAATTATTAATGCCTCTTGTGTGATTGTCATTCCCCTTTCTTCCCTTCTCAAGACCTACACCTGAAAATCAACTGTCTACAGTCTATTGCCTCAAATCTCGTGGCTGCTGTCTTGCTATTATGAACGCCAAAGGTACGGGAACAAAATATAAGAAACAGTGACAACGATCATGTTTATGGCAAGCAAAGTAAGCAGTTCGTCGAGGCTGGAGCCCCGATCCAGGCCATCCAGCGCATTTTTTGACATTTTGATGAGCATGAGCAGCATCGGCACGATCACAGGGAAGCTGAGGACGGCCATCAGGGTGCTGCTGTTGGCGGCCTTGGATGCTATACCTGAGATCATGGTGAGGGACGTGGAAAAGCCAATGGCTCCCAGCAGAATACTGAGCAGGAACATCGGTACATCCTGCACCGGGTTACCCAGCACGAAAGCGTAGAACACAAAGCAAATCAGGGCCAGCACCAGCATGAGGCAGGCGTTGTAAATGATTTTGGCCAGGATGATGCCCTGCGGGCTGACGATGGAGTAAAAGTAGAGCAACCGGCCCCGGTTTTCCTGCATGAAGCTCTTGGCGATCGCATTGACCGACGTAAACAACAGGATGATCCAGAACACAGCATTCCAGACCGGTATTTCGAGCACGTTGGAGCGCAGCCCGAAGCTGAGGTAGCAGATGAATACCGTGCTGCTGACATAAAGCAGCATCCCATTAAAAGCGTACTTCTGCCGCAATTCCAGCAGAAAGTCCTTCTGCATCAAGTAAATAACTTCTTTGAAGAGCACCTTGTCAAATTTGTCACAAAGGTACGTCACAAATTGTTGAATTGCTAAAGTGTAGCACTCCTCTATGGTCTGAATTAATCCGGCCCGCGGGTATAGCATCCGGCATACCTAAGTTCTCTGTCGCTGTCGGGTGGTTCAACAAATCCCTGGCCTAAAGCAAAAAGCACGAACCTGAGCGGCTCGTGCTTTGAATAAAATCAACAGGTAACTTCTGACTTAAGGCTATTCAGTCTTGTCCTCGTCGTTGTCTTTGTCTTTCTTCTTCGACTTGTGCTTCACAACTTTGGCATCCTGGTAGAAGATGATCTCTTCGGCGATGTTGGTGATCTGGTCGCCCACCCGCTCCAGTTTCTTGATGATGGAGAGGATCGTCAAGCCTTCCTCAATGCTATCGGGGTTGTTGCGCAGGTAAGCGGCTATGATGCGCTCAGACTTGCGGTAGATCTTGTTCAGCATTTTGTCCCGCTTCAGCAGGGCCCGTGCCAGGTCGGTGTTGTTCGACTTGTAGGCCACGCGGCAATCATGGAACATAGACAGGGCCTCCTCGAACATAACCAGCGCCTTTGTTATCTCCATCAGCTCCGCGTTATACGGAACCTCCCGCTTCTGAACAAACATCGAAATGCCTTCTGCCGTATCGCCGATGCGTTCCAGGTTGGCGTTGATCTTCAAGGTGGCCAGCACCAGGCGCAGGTCTACGGCAACAGGGGTATAGAGCGCCAGCAGGTTCTCGCACATGCGGTCTATCTTCACATCAAAGTTGTTTACCTTCTTGCCCAGCTTTACCACCTTGCGGGCCAGTTCCTGGTTGGTGGTCAGCATGGCCTCGTGTCCGCTTTGCAGCTGATACTCCACCAGGTCCCACATCTCCATCAGCTTTACCTTCAGGCCACTAAGTTCAATATCTATATGGTTCATTCTTTCGTCTCTTGTTTGAAAACTTACTGTATACCTTAAAACAAAGTATAAGACTTACCCGAAGCGGCCCGTGATATAGTTTTGGGTACGCTCATGTTTCGGGCTCGTGAACATGGTCTTCGTCTTGGCAAACTCCACGAGTTCGCCAATGTAGAAGAAGGCCGTATTGTCGCTAACGCGTCCGGCCTGCTGCATGTTGTGCGTCACGATGATGATGGTATAATCCTGCTTCAGTTCATGAATCAGTTCTTCTATTTTGGCTGTAGAGAGCGGATCCAGGGCCGAAGTCGGCTCGTCCATCAGGATGACCGAAGGCGAGATGGCCAGGGCACGTGCAATGCAAAGACGCTGCTGCTGGCCTCCCGAAAGTGCCAGGGCCGATTTATCCAGCTTGTCTTTTACTTCCTCCCAGAGGGCCGTTTTGCGCAGTGAATTCTCAGCAGCCTCGGTCAGTACCTGTTTGTCTTTTATACCTTGTATCCGGAGACCGTATACCACGTTCTCAAAAACTGTTTTCGGGAAAGGGTTTGGTTTCTGAAACACCATACCGACTTCCTTGCGGAGCTCATCTACACGTACGTCTTTGCTGTAAATGTCGCGGCTGTCGAGCAGTATGTCGCCTTCTACCCGGAAATCGTCGATGTAGTCGTTCATGCGGTTGAGGGTACGCAAAAACGTGGACTTGCCACAGCCCGAAGGTCCGATAAAGGCCGTTACAGCCTTTTCTTCCATGGCAATATTGATGTTTCGGAGGGCGTGAAACGAGCCGTAGTAGGCATTCAGGTCTTTCGCCTCTAATTTATAAGGTCTCTTACTCATGGTTAGGTTACCACTTAACTTTATTCTGCCACTTGTTGCGCAAGTATACGGCAATCCCGTTAAGTATAAATGTAATTAACAATAATATGATGATCGCAGCAGCCGCGTTGACTAAAAAGTCTGCCTGCGGCCGCGAAGTCCAGTTAAAGATCTGTATGGGTAGTACAGTAAAATCATCCATTGGCGAGGAAGGTACAAACGGCACATAGGCCAGCGCCCCGATCACGATCAGCGGAGCCGCTTCGCCCACAGCCCTGGACAGGGAAAGGATGATACCGGTCAGTATACCCCCGAACGAAGCCGGAAGCACCTGAAACCAGGTGGTCTGCCATTTGGATGCGCCCAGTGCATAAGAGGCATCGCGTATGCTGCGGGGCACAGCTTTGATGGCCTCCCGCGTGGTCACAATAATGATGGGAAGTACCAGCAGCGACAGGGTAAGCGCACCTGCCAGCAAACTGCCGCCCAGCCCCATGACTCTGCCGAACAGCTCGATGCCCAGCAAACCATAAATGATGGAAGGCACACCTGCCAGGTTGGCGATGTTGACTTCCAGGAAGTTCGCCATTTTCGTTCTCTTGCTATACTCCTCCAGGTATACGCCGGCGGCAATGCCCAGCGGGAAAGCAATAATGGAGGTGAGCACCAGAATCCAAAGGGTACCCGCCCAGGCGGTAAGTATACCGGCGCGGCTCGCTCTTCTGGAGGGTAAGCTGGTCAGGAAATCCCAGTCAATGCGTGAAAGGCCCTCGATCAGGATATTGATGAGGAAGATAGCCAGCACGACCAGGCCAATAAAGGTGCAGAAGACACCAAACACCTGGAACGCTTTGTCTTTCAGCCTGTTCTTTTCGGAGTTAGTCATATTTTTCCTGGTATTTCTTTTTGATCCAGAAGCTGAGGTTGTTCAGCGCAAACGTAAAAACGAAGAGCGTGATACCCGCCGCGAAAATGGTTTTATACTCCAGCGAGCCATGCGGCACGTCGCCCAGGCTTACCTGCACAATGTAGGTGGTGATGGTCTCGATTGGAACGGTTGGGTCGAGTGTAAGGCGCGGTTGCTGACCGGCGGCAATAGCTACGAGCATGGTTTCGCCCACCGCCCGGGAAATAGCCAGTATAACCGACACCACAATGCCGGACGAAGCGGCCGGAACCATGACCCCGAAGGCCGTCTGCAAGCGCGTAGAGCCCATGCCGTAGGCAGCTTCCCGTAGCGAGCGGGGCACGGCGCTGATGGCATCCTCGCTCAGCGAGGAGATCATCGGGATGATCATCACCCCCATCACCAGACCTGCCGACAAAGCGTTAAAACCAGCCAGGTTCGGGATGATTTGTTGCAGAAAAGGAGTCACTACTGTCAATGCAAAGAAACCATACACGACCGTTGGGATGGTAGCCAGGATCTCAAGCAGCGGTTTCACCGTTTTCTTAAAGCGTCCGGGCGCATACTCGTTCAGGTAGATGGCGATGGTCAGGCCGATCGGCAATGCTACGGCGATGGCAATGGCGGTGGTAAGAAAGGTGCCTGCTACCAACGGAAGTATGCCAAAATGCTTGTCAGCAAACAGGGGCGTCCATTCCTTGTCGGTCAGGAAGTCTATGATCGATACTTCGCTGAAGAAACTGATCGATTCTGATAGCAGAACCCAGATAATGGCTGCTGTAATAAAGATGGTTATCACGGCAGACAACCACAGCAGGCCTTCAATAATTCGCTCTTGTATTCTCAAGGGATATACTTTTTATATACCAAATGCGGCTCCGGCCGGAGTCGCATTTGGTATAGATTTCATACTTGTGATACTACTGCTTTTGCGCCGTACCGGATGTGCCGGATGCAAATTCCTGGAATTTCGTTTTCTGTGCCTGGTACTGTTCGGCCGGCATTGGGATATAACCCACTTCCTCGCTCAGAGCAGCGGCATTGTCCAGGTAAAAGTTCACGAACTCCACTACTTCCGGGCGGGCAACCGCTTTCGAGCTTACATAGATGAACAGCGCACGCGAAAGCGGGGCATAGGTGCCATCTTTTACAGTCGCAATACTGGGCAGAATAGCACCTTTTCCGTTGGCATCGTTCTGGTCGTCTACCGGAATTGCTTTCAGCTTGCTTTTATTTTCTTCGTAGTAGGCATAGCCAAAGAAGCCAAGTGCCAGCGGGTCTGTGGAAACACCCTGCACCAGTACGTTGTCGTCTTCGCTGGCCGTATAATCGCCGCGGCTGGCATGGCTTTCACCTACAATTGCTTCGGTAAAGTAATCGTACGTACCTGACTCTACGCCCGCACCATACAGGTGAATCTCCTTGTCAGGCCATTCCGGACGGATCTGGTTCCATCTTTTGATCTTGCCTTGCGCGGCAGGTTCCCACATCTTCTTCAACTCGGCTACGGTAATGTCTTTCACCCAATCATTTTCAGGGTGCACCACTACAGTCAGACCGTCAAAGGCTACCGGCATTTCCAGGAAAGTGATGTTGTTTTCCTGGGCTACTTTGGCTTCAGCTGGTTTGATAGAGCGGGAAGCATTGGTGATGTCAATTTCCCCGCGGGAGAATTTCTTGAATCCGCCACCACTGCCGGAAACGCCTACGGTTACCTTCACATCCGGTGCTTCCGCCCGGAATTCTTCCGCCACAGCCTCCGTGATCGGATAAACCGTTGACGAGCCATCTATCTGAATGCTACCGGTCAGGTTGGCTGATGCACCTTGCTCGTTCGAGTTGGTATTGCCGCCGCAGGCACCTAACAGTACGCTGCCGCCTAACAGTATAGCCAGGTTCAGTCTTGAATAAGTAAGCCCAAAATTTAACATAAGCTTTGGTTTTTGGATTGGTTTATATGATTCATTGCAATAAACTTGGAATAACTATCTGAGGTTGCTCTAAAATAGAAATATGTAAATCAGGTAGTTGTGCTTTTGCTTCCCTTTTGTCTTGCATTCTGGCTAATCAACTCCATTTGCATTACAAAGAGACAGACTAATTGCTAAACTCGGAACAGCGCAATGTTAAGGAATTGTTAAGATTTGCTTAGAAGCCTACTTCCAGTTGCAGCCTGAACTGGTAGCGGTCGTCTCTGGTGTCTTCCTGCAGGAGGCTTACATCGCTTTGGACCTTCAGCGTATGGCCTACAATGTACTTGGACAAACCGAGCGTGTATTGCTCCTGATCGCGTATGCCAATAGCCGTGGTAGGATCGAAGGTGGTATAGCGGCCGGCAACCTCCCAGTTTGTCGGAAACAGGTAACCTGCCTGTACGTTAAAAGCATTGCCGGTTACAAAGGTTTCTTCCACGTTCCCCAACTCGTCTCTGCCAACTACAGCGCCATCCGGTGCTTTGCGGTTGGCATACTCGGCCATGGCCGAAATTCCTCTATACTTGAACATGGCATCCAAGAACACGGTGCGCAGGTCGCGCTGGGTGCCCAGGAAGTCTCCGAGCTGTCCGCGCTCCCGGGAGGCATCGTCATTAAAATCGTACACAGCAGCAATGGCTAATTTGGGTGTTTGCTCGCGTGCCAGGTCGCTGCCTGAATACTCGCCCTCACTTTGGAATGCACCAAAAGGCAGCACCTCGAAGCGGGCGGTGTAATCATAGCCGCCAGAATTATTTACCGTGATGTTGCGGCCTTCGCCCGTGGAAATGGAGCCGATTTCGCGAAGCACGACAGTACCAACCGTGTGCTCGTTGCGCAGTTGCAGACCAGCATCGCGGTCGAGTGTGAATTGGGAGTTGAGCAGGCTGCGGTCTACGAACTGCATTTTCTGAGAAGAAACAATGCGCTCGCGGTTGCCGGGCAGTTTCGTCTGGCCTACCCACAATGAAAGAGAAGGTGTCATTTGCCACATGGCCACGGCGTCCAGTACAATGTTGCTGGCGTTGTTGGTTTGGTCGGGCGTATCGTTGCCAATGTCGTTGTTACTCAGGCCCAGTTCTATTTTATACTCCAGGCGGGGGGAGTACAGGAAGCCATCCAGCTTGAGGCGGGCCCGGCGGATTACGAAACGGTCGTCCCAGTTGTCGGTTGCAGGGTTGGTTACCCCTTGGTACAAGGTCTGAAAACGAGCGCCGATCTTAACGCCGAAGGAAGAGTCGGCGGCTACAAATTGTAGTCCTTTGCCGTACTTGGAGTTATTTATGGTTTGAGCTTGTGTGCTGTAGGCGCATACGACCATAAACAGGAGTACTATCAACCCCCTTTTGAACTTACTATTCACAATGATATATTAGTTTGGGTGAGAAATAAACTAATGATAACTACTTCTGATTACAGCCACAAGTGCAGTAGTCAACTCTACAACGGGTGTCTGTGTGGTTCAGAAGTACAGAGCGGCTAGTCAGGCTGTTGCTCTCGCTTCTTAATC
>NZ_JSYF01000264.1:0-6093 GCF_054824225.1 Pontibacter sp. HJ8 | reverse complement strand
GAGGCCTTTTCGGAAAAGATGACGCAAATCACTTTTCAAAGTGATCCTGCTCAGTGTATCAGGAAAGAAGAGTTGTGATCTTTGTAAAAGTAAACAGCAGGATATGGAAGGAACCGATCAGGGATCGGCATCTCATAGTACAGTCAAAATGCAGATAGGCCGAAAGGCAGAAAAGATAGTTTGAATAAGGTTTAGTGTTTAGTATAAGGTGTTTGAGCTTTTGCTAAGCTCAAAAAGAAACGGCAGGTGTTTTACGCCTGCCGTTCTTATGTATAGCTCTTTGGGTCCCTTGCCTAATCGTAAAGATGGCAGATCTTATATAATTTCTCCGTATCCAGAATGGTGATAGAACTGCCTTTTGTGGTGATCACCTGCTCTTCTTTCAAGTCAGATAACAGCCGTATCGTGGTTTCCTTGGCTGTCCCGACAATAGAAGCCAGATCTTCGCGGGAGATAGAAATCGTAAAATGGTCTTCCCCCTCCTGCTGCTTGTAAGTTTTCTGCAGCAACAGCAAAGCTTCCGCCAGCCGCTCCCGCACCGGTTTATAGGCCATCTGCACCATCCGCTCTTCGGCTTCCCCCAACGCATTGGAAAGCAGCTTCATCAGGCCGCTGGCAAAGTCCGCATTCTGGCTGATCAATTCCAGGAATTGTGACCGGGGTATAAAGCAAATGACAGCATCATCCAGCGCAACAGCCGAAGCAGAGTAGTTGGAGTCGGCCATGAGTGCCCGGTAGCCGATCATATCACCGGGTTTGGCCAGGCGAACGATCTGCTCTTTGCCGTCGCTGCCCATTTTGGTGATTTTGATCTTGCCGGAGTTGATGCAGTAGAGTCCGCTTGGTTTTCCTCCTTCATGAAAAATAAGCTGCCCTTTTTTGTAAGCAAAGCATGATTTCGTAGCTGAAAGCTGCTCCAGCTCTGTGCCTCTGCAGCAACCAAGCAGCGAGGCAGTTCTGCTTGTGCAGTTCCGGCAATCAGGAGTGGTGAATTTCATACGCAATCAAAATTCCGTAAAAGTATACATTCCCAGGATAGGTTGATGCTGTAGAACATGGCTTTTTTCTGAATCGTTCGGTTTCAGGTATAGCAAGGGGGTATACCTGAAACTAAAAAAGCACCCGCTGGAGGCAAGTGCTTTTTGTTGGGAGAAGCCGGTTTACTTTACGATCAGCAGGCCGTGCATGCGTTTGTAATGGTCCGGGTAGGTACAGACAAACTCATACACGCCGGGGCCTGGTGCCTTGAACTCCAGTTGAACCGTCTGACCGGGCAGTGCCAGAGGGGAAGCCGCCAGAATGACCGGGCTATCGGGCACGTAGTTTCCCGAAGCCCCTACCTCTGCTCCCGCCAGGGCCACCTTTTGGTACGTATTCCGTTGCGTGAACACAATGTTGTGAATTATGGTTGGGTGCGAGCCTTCGTTGGTCAGGTTGATCCGGACGAGCGCATCTGCCGTCACTTCCAGTGTGTCCTGGTCGTAGGCAATGGTTTGCAGATCGGTTCCGATCCCTTTTATGTTAATTTCATCAATGGGCTGCAGGGTCGTGTCCTGTTCTGTTTCCTGTTGCTTCAGCGGCTCTTCGTGGATCTGCTCCGGTCGCTGGGCTTCCTGTTCTGGTGTGGTTCCGTCGCACCCGAACAGGAAACTGCAGGCAAGAATAATCCATGCTATACCTGTCTTTTTCATCGTCAGCAAATGTTAAGCTGTAACCGGGCCACCGCTATCAACTGAAGAACTCCTCTTCCAGTCGCTTGTCGTGTCCGTAAATGTCTTCCCTGAAATGAACGTTGCCATGCTGGTCTACCCAGCTGGTGAAATATACCAGGTATACCTGAACCTTTTTAGGCAGGGTGACCCATACTTCCTCCCCACCGTTTATGGTTTCCCTGATCGTGTTCTCATTCCATTCCGGCATGTCCTGCAGCACATATTTGGCCAGTTCCATCGGTTTTTCGAGTCGCACACACCCGTGGCTGAAGCCACGTTGCGTCTGGCTGAAGAGTGAACCCGATGGTGTGTCGTGCAGGTATACCGCGTGCTCATTCGGGAAAAGGAACTTCATGGTACCCAACGAGTTTTTAGGTCCCGGACGCTGCCGCACCATGTACGGGAAGTTTTTCTCGGTCACAGTACTCCAGTCGATGGAGGACGGGGAAATCGGCTTCGGTTCTTTCTCTTTGGTGACGATCTCCATGTCCTGTTTATCGAGCCAGCCCGGATTCCGCAGCATGGCTGGCGCTACTTCTTTTTCTACAATGCTGTTCGGCAGATTCCAGTAAGGGGCTAGTACCACATATTCCATTTTCTCGCTGAAGATCGGCGTCGAGTGCATGGTTTTACCCACGATCACATTCATCGACAAGACCTCTTTGTAAGCGCGTTCGGCATCCGGTTCCCCGTCCGGGTCTTCGTATACATACAGCTTATACTCCGGGATATTTACCCAGATATATTTCTGGTCCAGGCTTTTCGGCACCAGGCGTTTGGGGATCCAGCGCCAGCGCTCCATGTTCATCATAATTTGCTGTATCCGGCTCTCGATGGGTACATTCATCATTTTGAGTGTATTGCCCCCCACTTTCCCGTCCTCGCTCAGGCCGTGCAGCATCTGAAAATTCTTTACCTGCGCTTCCAGTTTGTCATCAAAGACCCGCATCTTGGCATTGGTCGTGTCGATGTTTGCTTCGGGATTGAGGCGCTTGCGTACCATCAGCACGGCAGCGGCCGAATCCCCTTTCTCCAGTATCTTTTTAGACCCCAGCTTTACTTTTGCCCAGCCTCCTTTTTCTTCGATGGCCCGGTATTTTTCCAGGGCACTCCGCAGGTCCGTATACCCTTTGTGCAGGGCTTCAAACTCATAGTAGGGATAGGTGCTTTCGCGCTCTTTGAGAATGGTTTGCAGGGCCCTATTCAGTTTGATCTTGTTTTGCTTCACTCCCCACTGCACCTGCGTTACTTCCCCCGGATTGACGCGTCCGCGGTAAAAATCAGATGCATAATTGAAGTACGTGCCCGTCAGGGCGATGTCGATCTTCTGCTGCAAGTCCAGGCGGGCTGAGTCTTTGCGGCCCATCCCCTTGTAGCGCTCTATCATCTCGTCGATGTTCATTACTTTATACTTCTTCGGATCGAGTCCTTCTTTGGCAGCCTCATTCAGCGTAGCCAGCAGCTTTTCTGACTGGGGTACCAGTTCGGTGTCTTTGAACCAGGCGAGATCATAATCACGCTCCCTGTAAAAGAGGTAGATAAGGTCGTCGTGTTGCTTGAAGGCAGGTGTTTTGGCAATGAATTTCTTGATGTATAAACTGTCCGTTGTCGATTTCGATAAGGTATTCATGCCCAGCATATCTTTCACACCTTCTTCTTTCTTGTCTCCGCTGCGGTTGCAGGAAGCCATCAGAAAAAGGCAGAGCATGGCCAGGCCAAATTGTTTCAGTTTCAAATAGTTCAAAGGGTTCATGGTTGGTGATTTAAAAATCAAAGCTGTAGCAGTTGGTTTGGAAACTAAATCTGTTGTGAAGCAGGATGAAAGCCTTACTTTAAATTGTACTATTTACAAGGAGCTTTAGCGCTTCAGATAGTGGTTTTGCTTTATGTACTTCAGATTTGATAAAAATGTTCTGTAAGTCTTGCATACCCTGACCAATGGCCGCTTTCAGCTTACCTTTTCTCTTACAGGAGGCAGTTCCGGTTTACCCTGTCAACTGCATAACATTACATGTACCACAGGTTCTGCCGCGCAGACAGCCAGGCTTTTAGTCTTACTGTCAAATTATGTATCTTAGCCCTTCAATCTAAACTACCTATGAACCCATACCGTAATTATTTACTTGGCTTCAGCCTGGCAGGATGTCTGCAACTGGCCGCCTGTTCCACCCAAAATCCTGTTACGAATGAAACTATGACGACCCAAGAACAAGATATAGCCAAGGCGCCTGTCGATGTGCACAGCTTCGCCAAGCCAGCAGAAGCCGTTGCCCGGCACCTGGACCTGGACATCGCCGTGAGCTTTGACCAGAAAGTGATCAGCGGAAAGGCTACCTACCAGATTGAGAACCTGGCCAAGACAAACCAGATCATTTTTGACACCCGCGGCCTGAAGATTGAGCAGGTATACCTGGGCGAAGAGCAAACACCAACCACTTTCCGTTTGGGGAAAGAAAAAGAATTCCTGGGCAGCCCGCTGGAGGTGGACATCCAACCCGATACCCGCTTGGTCACGATCCTGTACAGCACCACGGCTAATGCGGATGCGCTGCAGTGGCTGAGTCCGCAGCAAACGGCCGGCAAGAAGCATCCGTTCCTGTTCACGCAGTCACAGGCCATACTGGCCCGCACCTGGATTCCGATTCAGGACAGCCCGGGCATACGCATTACTTACAGTGCGAAGGTGAAAGTGCCCAAAGAACTCATGGCGGTGATGAGCGCCGAAAACCCGCAGCAGAAAAACACCACGGGTGAATACACCTTCGAAATGCGCCAGGCTATCCCATCCTACCTGATGGCGCTGTCGGTCGGCGACATGGTCTTCAAACCGATTGGAAAGCAAACGGGGATCTATGCGGAACCTGCTACGATCGATGCGGCGGTATATGAGTTTGCCGAAATGGACAAAATGCTCGTAGCTGCCGAGAAATTGTATGGTAAATACCGCTGGGACCGGTACGACCTGTTGGTGCTGCCTCCTTCCTTCCCTTTCGGAGGTATGGAGAACCCGCGCCTGACGTTTGTGACACCTACCGTGCTGGCCAAAGACCGTTCGCTTACCAGCCTCATCGCACATGAGCTGGCGCACAGCTGGAGCGGCAACTTGGTGACCAATGCTACCTGGGATGACTTCTGGCTCAATGAAGGCTTTACGGTCTACTTCGAGCGCCGCATCATGGAAGAACTCTATGGCAAAGAATATGCGGATATGCTGAATGTGCTCGGTTACCAGGATCTGCAGAATACGCTGGAAGAGTTGGGGCCTCAGAGCGAGGACACCCGGCTTAAGCTGGACCTTGAAGGCCGCAACCCGGATGAAGGTTTGACTGATATTGCCTACGAAAAAGGCAACGCCTTCCTGCAGAACATAGAGCGGGTGGTAGGCCGGGAGCGGTTTGACCAGTTTGTGAACGAGTACTTCCAGACGTTTGCCTTCCAGAGCACCAACACGGACCTTTTCCTGGACTTCCTGAGAAAAGAGCTGATCCAGGGCGATGAAAAGGTGGCCGAACAGATCAACATTGAAGGTTGGGTGTATACGCCGGGCCTGCCGGAGAACCATGTGAAGCCCACTTCCAGCCGCTTTGCCCAGGTAGCTGATGCCTATACCTCCTGGAAGAACGGCAAACCCGCTGCGCAGCTCAATACCAAAGACTGGTCGAGCCATGAATGGCTGCATTTTATACGGATGCTGCCAGAGCAGATGACACCCCAGCAGATGGCCGACCTGGACAAGGCCTTTGGTTTTACCAATTCGGGCAATTCTGAGGTACTGGCCGCCTGGTTCATCCCTGCCATCCGGAACAACTATACCTCGGCGGACAAAGCAATGGAGACATTCCTTACCAACGTAGGCCGGCGCAAATTCCTGGTACCGATCTACAAGGCGCTCATCGCGACACCGGAAGGTAAGACAAAAGCCCGGGCCATCTATGCAAAGGCAAGGCCGAACTACCACGCTGTTTCCACGAGCACGCTGGATGAAATGTTAAAATAAAGACCTGCATGCGAGACATAAAAAAAGCCTCCCTTATAGAAAGGAGGCTTTTTTTTATGGGAACTCTTCTAACGAAAAACTCTGTCATCTTCTGGCCAGCGGGTTAAGCATGGGGAAGGACAGAGTTTTTTCCGTTCTTTTATAAGTGTTTACTTATTTCTGTGTTGGGCCTTGATGTTGATTTTACTCTCAGCAATCATGGTCAGCTTTTCATCCGTAGCCTTCTCCTCGTTGAGGGTCATTTGGAGCATGTCGAGTGCCTGGGTTTGGCCCAGTTGCTTGGCATAGGTGCAAACTGTACCATACCCTGCGATCTCATAATGCTCTACGCGTTGCGCGCAGGCAATCAGCGCGGCATCCATCACATCCGAGTCAGCGTTTTCA
>NZ_JSYF01000263.1:0-14293 GCF_054824225.1 Pontibacter sp. HJ8 | reverse complement strand
AGGTACGGTAGACCGGGTACTCCACAACCGGGGGCGAGTAGCGGAAGATGTGCGCCTGCGGGTACTCAAGATTGCAGAGGAGCTGAATTACACCCCCAATATTCTGGCCCGGGCTCTGGTTACCAACAAGATATACAACCTGGCGGCTCTCATACCTGACCCGGCAGCAGACAAGTACTGGCAGGCACCCCAGGCCGGGATCGAGAAGGCCGAAGCAGAATTGCGGCAGTATGGAGTACGGGTGACGCAGTATATTTTTGATCCCTTCAGTGCGGGTTCTTTCCAGAAAGAAGCCGACAAGGTAGCGGCCATTAAGTATGATGGCATACTAGTAGCCCCTATCTTTTACCGCCAATCCCTGTCCTATTTTAGCAAGTGGAAACGGGATGCTATACCTTTTGTCCTGTTCAACACACACATACCGGACTATGAGCCGCTCATGTACATTGGCCAGGACTCTTACCAAAGCGGTGTGCTGGCGGCCAAGCTCATGCATTACGGCTGCCGGGAGAAAGCTACTTTTGTAGTGGCCCACATAGGGGAAGACATTCAGAACTCCTCTCACCTGATCCATAAGGAACAAGGCTTTGTAGATTATTTTTCCAGAAATGACCTGGCCGGAAACTACTATCTCGCTCAGATAGACCTGCAAAACAGTCGCCAATTTACGTTTGCGCAGCAACTTGACAAGCTGTTTGAGGAGACACCTGCCATCAAAGGCATTTTTGTCACCAACTCCAAGTCAAACATCATCGCCGAATACCTGTACCAGAAGAACGTCAGCCATGTCAGCCTGATTGGCTATGACCTGATCGAGAAGAATCTCCACTTTCTCAACAACGGCCAGATTGATTTCCTCATCAACCAGAATCCCAAAGGGCAAGGCTACTGGGGCATACAGGGTCTGGCGGACCACTTGGTGTTTCAGAAGAAAAACAACCCGATCAAGTACCTGCCCCTCGACATCATTACGAAAGAAAACCTGCACTACTACATAGAAGCTGATCAATAACCGAGCTTAAGGACCGGTAGCACAGCCTGCAAATTATACCTCTACAGCGCCCGGTCCAGGTGCACGTAGCCCCCATCCACATGCACGAGCTGCCCGGTGGTGTGGCTGGATCGTGGGGAGAGCAGAAACGCCACCGTATTCGCGATCTCGGCGGTAGTGGTCATGCGCTGCTCCAGCGGTATCTTCTGTGTGATGGACTTCAGCTTGCGCTCCGGCTCTTCAAAGGTGCTGATCCAGGAGGCATACAGCGGCGTCCAAGCTTCGGCTACGATCACGGCATTGACCCGAATGCTGTAAGGCAGCAGTTCTACGGCCCACTCGCGCGTGAGGGCGTTGCGTGCTCCGTTGGCGGCGGCATAGGCGGATGTGCCTCCCTGCCCGGTCTCGGCTGTTTTGGAACCGATGTTCACAATGGCGCCTTTCGAGGCTTTCAGGGCTGGCAGGGCATGGTGCGCCATCAGGTAATAATGCACCACGTTTTTGTGAAGCGAAGCCATGAATGCTTCGTAGCTGCCCTTTTCCAGGCCTACCCCATCGTTCACGCCGGCGTTATTTACCAGGCCATCGATGCGGCCATACTGTTGCAGTACCGCCTGCACGGCTTTTTCGCATGCTGCCGGTTCTGTCAGTTCGGCCACTACCGCAAAGGCCTGCCCTCCGGCGGCCTCCACCTCTGCCACAGTTTTCTGATTATCTTCCCCCGATCTGCCTACAATAACAGGAATGGCACCCTCGGCAGCCAGCAATTTGACGATTCCCTCTCCTATACCTTTGGCCCCGCCCGTCACGATGATCACTTTATCTTTCAATTCTAAATCCATCGCATTGTCCTAAGTCAGGTTGTAAAAGTTGGCAGCATTCCCTCCAAAAAAAGCCGCCTGTTCCCTCTTGCTGAATGAAGAAAAGTACTCCTTCACAATACCCAGCATATCGGCATAGCTGGCCGCCACCAGGCACACCGGCCAGTCGGAGCCAAACATGATGCGGTCTGTTCCGAAGGCCTCCACCGCAGTGTCCAGATAAGGGACAAAGTCTTCTTTTTTCCAGTTGCCCCAGTCTGCCTCTGTCACCATACCCGATAGCTTGCAGTATGTATTTTGATGAGCGGCCAGGGCCTTTATACCTTGCTGCCAGTCACTTATACCTTGGTTTCGGAAATCAGGCTTGGCCAGGTGATCGAGCACGAAAGGCTGGTCCGGAAACTGGGCCACCAGCCGCTCCGCATATTCAAGCTGGTCCGGGTATATCAGGATATCATAGGTATAGCCATACCGGGCGAGCTTGCCGATGCCCCGCATAAAGTCGGGCCGGAGCATAAGCGCCTTGTCCTGTTGCCCCTGCAATATATACCGGAAACCTTTCATCTTCGGGAACTGGCTGTAATAATCCAGCCGGTCATCCAGGTTTTCGTCCTGCAACTCCACCCAGCCAACTACTCCTTTTACAAAATCATGCGCCTGTGCCTGCTCCAGCAGTAATTGGTTCTCTTCTTCAGGTTGCGCCGACTGCACCAATACACAGCCATCAAAGTCATGCTGCCGCAACAGCGGTTCCAGATCCGATGGCAGAAAATCCCTTCGGATCACTGCCATCTCATCGCTTATCCAGCTGTCGCGTTCCGGGCTATACTGCCAGAAGTGCTGGTGCGCGTCAATTTGGGGCATAGGCTCTCACAGTTTGTTTAGACGAGCCCAAACCGTCTATACCTAACTCCACCACATCGCCTTCCTGTAGGTATATCTGCGGGTTCATTCCCAGCCCTACACCAGCGGGCGTGCCTGTCGTGATCATATCGCCGGGCAGCAGCGTCATGAACTGACTCAGGTATGAAACCAGGAAAGGAATCTTGAAGATCAGGTTGGCCGTGGTACCGTCCTGCATGGTTTTTCCGTTCACGGTCAGCCACAGGCGCAGGTTGTCGATGTCGCCCAGTTCATCGGCCGTAGCCAGGAAAGGGCCGACCGGTGCGAAGGTGTCGTTGCTCTTGCCCTTCACCCACTGTCCGCCTCGCTCCAGCTGAAACTCACGCTCGCTGTAGTCGTTGTGCAGCGTATAGCCCGCCACAAAATCCAGTGCTTCCGACTCCGGGACATAGCTGGCTTTTTTGCCAATGACCACAGCCAGTTCCACTTCCCAGTCCAGCTTTTTTGCGTTCTTCGGTATCACCACGTCATCGTTGGGCCCGCAAAGCGCCGAAGTTGCCTTAAAGAAAAGGATCGGTTCCTGCGGTATGGCAGCGTTTGTCTCGCGGGCATGGTCGGCATAGTTCAGGCCAATGCAGACGATCTTAGACGGTCGGGCAATCGCCGGACCGAACCGCACGTCGGATGGCACCTGCGGCAGTTTCCCCTCGTTTTGCTGTACAAACGCTTCCAGCCGCTCAAGGCCGTTGCGCTCAAAGAACTGTTCGTTATAATCTTCTCCAAAGGCAGACACATCATATAGTACATCGTTCATGATCACGCCTGCTTTCTCCTGCCCCGGCTCTCCGAATCTGAATAGTTTCATGGTAAGGTATAGGTTAATAAATGGTAAGCATACCGCAGCAGCAGGATTCACTCGCTGCCCGGTAACTCTCTGGTTATAGTTTCTTTAGTTGTTCAGTTTGATAAAGCCACCGTCGATCGGGTAGTCGCAGCCGGTAATGAAACCTGCTTCGTCGGAGCACAGGAAAAGGGCAAGCGCCGCCACTTCCTCCGGTCTGGCCATTCGTCCGATGGGCTGGGTTTTGGAAAGTTTCTCAAACATCTCCTCCTCCCTGCCCGGATAGTTCTTCGCAATAAAACCATCCACAAAAGGGGTATGGACGCGGGCCGGGGAGACGCTGTTGCACCTAATGTTGGCCCCAAGATAATCCTTTGCGACAGACAGCGTCATGGCATGTATAGCCCCTTTGCTCATGGAATAGGCAAAGCGATCCGGTATGCCTACGTGGGAAACGATAGAAGCCAGGTTCAGGATGGCACCACCCCCTTTTTCCTTCATCCGGCTGACAGCAGCCTGCAGGCAGTTATAAGCGCCCTTCACGTTCACCTGGTAGATTCTGTCCAGGTCTGCTTCGGAAGTATTTTCCAGGTTGCCCACATGCGCTATACCTGCATTGTTGACCAGGATGTCTACTTCCCCAACTGCTTCGAACACCTTGTTCACCTGGTCCTGCCGGCTCACATCGCAGGTGTGCAGGAAGGCCCGGCTACCAGCAGCTTCAATTTCTGCCACTGTTTCGTGGGCCGCCTCTTCGTGCAGCTCCACTACGTGCACCTCAGCACCCTGTTTTGCAAATACCAGTGCGATGGCTTTCCCGATGCCGCTTCCGCCACCGGTCACAACCGCTTTCTTTCCTGTTAGCTTAAACATTTTGATTATTGATTGTTGGTTGTTACTTGTTTTGGGATGAAGATGGTCAGGCTGGCTATGTTAATTGCGATGTATCAACCACAATAGTCAAATAAACAATTGACAATTAACAATTCTTCACTCTTCCTTTAGAGTGAAACGCCGCGTTTCCAGAAAATAAAATCATCCTGCCCCAATTCCATCGCCCGGGTATCGTATTCTCCGCTGGCCAGTCCGATGATGTACTCCAGCATCTCCTCGCCCAGTTGCTCGATCGTTTTTTCTCCACTTATCACGGGGCCGGCATCCAGGTCGATCATGTCGGGCAACCGGGTGGCCAGGCTGGTGTTGCTCGAAATTTTAACGACCGGTGAGACAGGATTTCCCGTTGGGGTGCCCAGGCCTGTGGTGAACAGCTGCACCGTACAGCCCGAGCCCGCCATGGCCGTTGTGCTCTCCACGTCGTTACCCGGCGTACACAGCAGCGTCAGGCCACTTCTGCGCACATACTGGCCATACCCGAGTACATCCTTCACCGGGGAGGTGCCTCCCTTTTTGGCAGCCCCTGCCGACTTAATGGCGTCTGTGATCAGGCCATCTCGGATGTTGCCCGGGGAGGGATTCATGTCAAAGCCGGAGCCAACCGCCTCTGCACGGGCAGCGTAATCCCGCATAAGCTTTACAAAACGCTCTGCTGTTTCTTCATCTGCGCACCTGTTTATGAGCTCCTGCTCTACGCCGCACAGCTCCGGAAATTCGCTCAGCACGATCTTACCACCCAGAGCCGCTACCAGATCTGCTGTATAGCCCACCGCCGGGTTAGCCGATATACCGGAGAAACCGTCTGAACCACCGCATTCCACTCCTATGACCAGCTTATCCAGCGTGGCTGGCTGCCGTTCGCAGCGGTTGGCCTCAGCCATACCTTTAAAGGTCTGCAGAATGGCCTCCGACAGCATCGCAGACTCCGAGGCGGCTTTCTGTTGCTCGAAAACAAGCAGTGGTTTTGCAAAAGCCTGGTCCCGTTCCCGGATCTTCTCCTGCAGGATGTCGACCTGCGCATGCTGGCATCCGAGGCTTAGCACCGTCACGCCGGCTACATTCGGGTTGACACAGTAACCGGCCAGCAGCGCGCACAGGTTGTCCGAGTCTTCGCGGGTACCGCCGCAGCCACCGTCATGCGAGATAAACTTGATGCCATCGAGGTTCGAAAAAAGGCGTTTTTGAGCGGTATAAACAGGAGGCTCGGCCAGGTCGATCTCCCGCAGATCCTTACCCTGCCGGTAGAGGTTGGCAAGTTCCCGCACCTGCGCCTGGTATTTATCCGGCGAGGCATAGCCCAGCTCTTTCAGGAAGGCATGCTTCAGCGTCTCAATGTTCCTGTTCTCGCAGAACACCAGCGGCAGCACCAGCCAGTAGTTACGGGTACCCACCTGCCCATCGGCGCGCTGGTAGCCCCTGAACGTGCGCTGCGTCCATTTGCTCACATCCGGTGCTTGCCAGGTATACGCCGCGCTTTTCTGCGAAAAACCTTCTGCGGCGTGTTTTAAATTTTCGGTCGTGAGCAAGCTCCCTGTCGGCAGAAAACAGGTCGTTTTACCGACCAGCACGCCATACATGTATACCTCAGCACCGGCAGCCAGGTCTGTTATAGTGAACTTATGCTTGGCGGGCACGGAATCTTTTAAAATAAGCTCCCGTCCATCAAATAAGATACGGTTGCCCGCCTGCTGATCCTGCAGTGCCACCAGCACATTGTCTTTGGGGTGGATCCGGAGGTATGTTTTTCTGTTTGTCGTCTTCATCATCGTGCTCATAAAGCAAATAGCTTATTCATCGGCTGCCACTTTTCACCGGGTGCTACGCCGGGCAGTCCCTGCTGGTATTTCCACATCAGTTCTTCCCACTCCTGCACTTTGGGGTTGGCTGTATCCATGGCCGCTTTCCGCACAAAACAAAATGTATCGTTCACTTCCATGATCATAAACAGCCGGTTGGCCCACCGGTATATCTCCATGTGGTTTATACCTGCATACCGGATACTGGCGACAATCTCCGGCCATACGTTCCTGTGATAGGCTTCGTATTCGGCGATCAGGGTTGGATCATCTTTCAGGTCGAGCGTAAAACAGTGTCGGGGCATACTTGTGCTTTTAATTTGAATGGAAACAACTACAGGGCATTTGTCACAGGCTGTTTCACCAGCACGTCCTCTTCTTTTTCGTGGGCTACTATATCCGGTCTTTCAGCCACAAAGGCATAGAGCGCCACCACCAGAAAACATACCAGCGGCACATAAAACGCCAGCCCTATATTCTGCGTTAGATCGGAGACATAGCCCTGAACGGAAGTCAGGATTGCACCGCCCAGTATGGCCATTATCAGGCCAGATCCGCCAACTTTTGTATCGTCTCCCAGGCCCCGTATACCTAACCCGTAAATGGTGGGGAACATCAGGGACATACACCCGGATATACCAATGAGCGCGTATACGCCCGCCAGGCCGCTTCCGTAGATCACGATCAGGGTAAGTGCCGCGGCAGCAATGGCTGTAGCCAACAGCAGGGACTTTGGTTTAATGTACTTCATCAGAAAAGTGAACACAAACCTGCTCACCATGAAAAGGACCAGTGAAGCCATGTAGTAGTTGGAAGCGTCGCTCTCGTTCAGCTTCAGCTCCAGCATGACATACCGGATCGTAAAAGACCAGACGCCGATCTGTGCTCCTACATAAAAGAATTGCGCCACAACAGCCCAGACGTAATTAGGCGTTCTGGCCAGCCTGCCGAAAGTAGCAGACAGTTCTACCTTTGAGTCGGTGTCGGACGCTTTCGGCATCTTGGTAAAATAGAGCAATCCCCACAGCAGGACCAGGAAAAGAGCCACTCCCACATAAGGGCCCATCACAGCGGTCAGTTCCTCAGACTGCACAGCCGCCAGTTCGTCGGCATTCAGCACAGCCCGCTCCTCCGCATTCAGCTGGTTGAGTTGCGACAGGATAAATACTTTGCTCAGCAGCACCCCCGATATAGAACCGATCGGGTTAAAAGACTGGGCAAGGTTCAGGCGCCTTGTCCCCGATTCCTCTGGCCCCATGGCCACAATATACGGATTGGCTGCCGTCTCCAGTATGGACAGCCCGCCGGCCAGTACATAGAGTGCTACCAGGAAGTAACCGTAGGACAGCGTGAGACTGGCCGGATAGAACAGCAGCGCCCCCAGAATAAATAACCCTAACCCTACCAGTATACCTGTCTTATAGGTATATTTTTTTATCAGTATAGCCGCAGGCAGGGCCAAGCAAAAGTAGGCCCCGTAAAACGCCATCTGAATCCAGGAGGTCTGGAAATCAGACATGCTCATGATCCGTTTGAAGGCAGCCAGCAAAGTGTCTGTCATGTTGTTGGCCAGGCCCCACAAAAAAAACAGGCTTGTCACCAGGATAAAGGGCCAGATAGTACCTGATCTCAATAGGGAGCTTTTCATGGGAGCTGTAGCCATACGTTTGGTTAGTTAGACAAAAACTGATGAATTAAGAATTTGCAGGAACAGGATTTCTCCGGTACATCAGGCGGCCTTCACAGCAGCACCTCAAACATGAGATCCGGTTAACTGTATTGCACCAAAGTCACTTTGGTTGAAACAGAAACAGGTATTTCTGGCCTGCTACCTGGTGCAATCATACCTTTTCTTTTTCAAGGTAAATGCAGTGCTGGTACAGGCATCTACTACAAAGTAAAGAGATTACACCTAGCAGAGCAGTTAAGTGATTAACCAATTAATAAACTATTTTGGCATAATTATACCCAGCTTTTGCTATATTTCAACCAATGCGGCATACTAGCGGCGTATGAGCGGTATGCTTAGATTAAGCCAGACGCATTGCATTTATGCTGTTCCCTGATTCTTTCAGCACCATGAAGCCACACCTGATCAAGATTTCTACTGTTCCAACGCAATCCTTCAGCACCCGGCAGGACAAGGTGCCCTTCATCAATAACAGGTGGCACTACCACCCGGAACTGGAGCTGATCCACATTAAGCAGGGAGAAGGTTTGCAGTTTGTAGGAGACAACATCCAGCGCTTTTCCTCCGGAGACCTCCTGCTCATTGGCTCAAACCTATCGCATTACTGGCGTTTTGATGATGCCTATTTCGGCGAAAACCCGGCAGCAAAGGCAGATGTGTGCGTGGCGCACTTTGGTGAAAACTTCTGGGGAGAGACGTTTATCAACTTGCCAGAGAACAAACTTATCAAAGCAACGCTGGAGCAAGCGAAGCTGGGGATGCAGATAACGGGCAAGACACGCCAAATAGTAAGCCGCTTGCTGGATGAAAGCCTTCAGGCGGAAGGCGCCAGAAGGATCATTCTCCTTCTGGAGATACTGGATCTTATTTCCAGAAGCAACCAGACCCGGGTGCTCTCCTCGCTGGGCTTTCAGATGAAACTCGAAAAAGCGGAAGAGGAACGCATCAACAGGATATACGAATACTCCCTGGCTAACTTCCGGAATAAAATAGAGCTTCAGGAGATTGCAGCAGTCGCATACCTGAGTCATAACTCCTTTTGCCGTTATTTTAAATCAAAAACCAGGAAAACCTACTCCCAGTTTCTGATCGAGATCAGGGTAGGCCAGGCCTGTAAACTCATCATGGAGAACAGACTGGACATGAAGCAAATCTGTTATGAAAGCGGCTTCAACAACTTAACCAGTTTCTACAAATGCTTTAAAAAAATCTCCGGCCGGAGCCCGTTGCTTTATCAGAAAGAATTCCTCCATAAGTAGCCATGCGTCTACCTCCTGCACATGCGGCCTCGCCAAACTTGTTCTCCAGTAGTAGGCGGGGAGCAGAATAAGGTGACTGAAGGATAGGTCTTTTTATGACTTGCCGGGAGAACATTCACCTTTTGATCTCAAAAACTGGTTCATCCGGGATAATACTATTCCAACATTGTGTATAAATGAATTTTAAAATATTTTCAACACAAACGTATGTCTTAACATAGGTAGTCCTAGGTAGGCAGGTTAGGGAAACGTGCAAGCTGTTTTTTCACTAACTTATGCCTGCTTAGCAGTTCATTTACTGGGGGCAAGGCCTGGGCTATACCTATAATGCACAGCTTCATTGGTTGGCAAGTGTGCCAGCGTATAGCGGCAGGAAAACCGGATGCTTGGCACGCCGGCAGAACCGGGAAGAGAACGACAGCTTAACTGAAAGAAACTGAACTAGTATCGCCTAAAATATAATACATCTATAAAGCACAAATACATTTTAATATGAATCTAAGCTTCAGGAAAAAGATCGTACATTTTGTTACAGCATGTGCCCTGGCCGGTATGGCAGCTCCGATGGCAGTGGCCCAGGGGCAACAGAAAACAGCACAGCAGCAGACCATCTCGATCATTCCGCAACCGGTTAAGCTGGTCCAACAAAGTGGCAGCTTTGCCATTGGGAAAGAAACCCGGATCTTTGTGGATCCTAAAAATGTTGAGCTCCGCAACATCGGGGAATACCTGGCAAAGCACATACAGAAGATGACGGGCGTGCAGCCGGCCGTGATTCAGAAAGCGCCCGACAAAAACAGCAGCCAACACATCTACCTGACCCTTTCAACTCCGGTGGACACACTGGGGGCTGAGGGCTATACCCTGAATGTGCAGCCCACGCAGGTGGTGCTGGCTGCCAAAGAACCGCATGGCATTTTCCTGGGCACGCAAACGATCCGTCAACTGCTGCCGCCACAGCCTACTACTGCTCCGGTCTCTATACCTGCGCTGGAGGTAGTGGACAAGCCTCGTTACCAGTGGCGCGGCATGCACCTGGATGCAGGTCGTCATTTTCAGCCGGTGGAGTTCGTGAAGGAGTACATCGACTACCTGGCCATGCACAAGATGAACACCTTTCACTGGCACCTCACGGAAGACCAGGGATGGCGCATTGAGATCAAGAAATACCCTAAACTGACGGAGGTAGGCGCCTGGCGCGACGGCACACTCATCGGCCACTACAGCAACCAGCCACACCAGTTCACCAACGAGCGGTACGGTGGCTTCTATACCCAGGAACAGATCAAAGACGTGGTGAAATATGCGCAGGAGCGTTACATCAATGTGGTGCCCGAGATCGAAATGCCGGGGCACGCCGTAGCGGCACTCACGGCTTATCCGGAGCTTTCCTGCACCGGCGGCCCGTTCCAGGTAGAGAAAAAATGGGGCGTGTTTGACGATGTATTCTGCGCCGGCAACGAACAGACCTTTAAATTTCTGGAGGATGTGATGACTGAAGTGCTGGCTTTGTTCCCGAGCAAGATCGTGCACATCGGAGGCGACGAATCTCCGAAGACCCGCTGGGAAAAATGCCCGAAATGCCAGAAGCGTATTGCCGACGAAGGGCTGAAGGATGAGCACGAACTGCAGAGCTATTTTATCCAGCGCATGGAGAAATTCCTTAATGCCAAAGGCCGCACTATCATTGGCTGGGATGAAATACTCGAAGGCGGCCTGGCACCGAACGCCTACGTGATGTCGTGGCGCGGTACCGAAGGCGGCATTGCGGCTGCCAAGCAACACCATTATGTAGTGATGACGCCGGGCTCGCACGTATACTTCGACCATTACCAGGGCGAGCCGAGCCTGGAGCCGACTGCCATCGGCGGCCTGACCACGCTGGAGAAGGTATACTCTTTTGAGCCTACCCCATCTGTGTTATCCGCAGAAGAAAAGAAGTACATTCTGGGCGCCCAGGCCAATGTCTGGACCGAGTATATCCCGACTACAGATCATGTGGAATATATGGTCTTCCCGCGCATTTCTGCCTTGTCGGAAGTGCTGTGGACACCTGCCAAACTGAAAGATTGGAAGAGTTTCCAGAACCGCATGCAACAGCAGTACAAGCGGTATGATGCCTTGGGTATAAACTATGCCAAAAGTACCTTTAACGTAAAGCAGCAGATAGCAGTAGACCCGGCCAAAAGCACAGCAACAGTCAGCCTGGCTACGGATGCCTTAGGTTCAAATATCTTCTATACCCTGGATGGCAGCGAGCCCACTCCTGCAGCCCAGGCTTATACGGCCCCCTTCCAGTTGACCAATTCAGCGGAGATCAAAGCGGCCTCCTTTGAAGAAGGAAAGCCAATGGGCAAAGTGAGCACCCGCAAGCTGGATGTACACAAAGCCTTTGCCCATTCGGTCGAGTTGAAGCATGCGCCGCACCGCAGCTATACCGCTGCCGGTCCCCTGACACTGGTAGACGGACAGCAGGCCACCAACAGCTTCACCAACGGACAGTGGCTGGGGTTCCTGGGCACGGACGTGGAAGCGGTGATCGACCTGAAAGAGAAGCAGCGCATCAACAGCATCACCAGTTCCTACCTGCAAACCAAAAATGACGGCATCCATCTGCCCGAGCAGGTAGAATTTGCCATCTCCAAAAATGGTAAGAAGTATAAGACGGTGAAAGTGGTGACCGAGCTGACGGACAAACCGGGCGTGTTCAAGGAAACACTGACAGCAGAAGTGCCTAACAAGAAAGCGCGTTATATCAAAATAACTGCCAAAAACCCACGCCCTGGTTCTGAAAAGGACAAAGGGAAAGCCTGGCTGTTTACTGACGAGATCATCGTAAAGTAAGGGCATCATTCTGTCTGTAAAAGGAAAGCAGGCCCCATCGAAAGGTATGGGGCCTGCTTTTTATGTTTAGCTGTGTCCCGTAGCAACAGACCGGGTAGACAGACAATTTATCCAATCACCGGAAAACGCTATCTTAGCAACTTTCGCCAAAGCACATCTATAGAAAATATGACCCTTAAATTCCTGTCCAAGTTCAAAGCTGCCTGTCTGCTGCTGGCGTGCGTTTCTGTATCCTGCACGAATAGCAGCCTGCCTGATAGCAACCCTGATACTGCCCCGCTTACCAGATTTGTAGACCCTTACATCGGCACCAGCTACCACGGCCACGTGTTCATGGGCGCCAATGTGCCCTTCGGCGCCGTACAGCTCGGGCCAACCAATATGTCGCAGGGCTGGGACTGGTGCTCGGGCTACCATTATTCCGACTCCACCATCGTGGGCTTTGCGCACACGCACCTGAGCGGCACCGGCATCGGTGACCTGGGCGATATCTCGGTGATGCCTGTAACAGGGCAGGTGCAACTGGTGAAAGGAAGTATAAAAGATCCGAAGAGCGGGTATTACTCGCTTTTCTCGCACGAAGACGAAACCGCAAAAGCAGGCTATTACGCCGTGAAGCTGAAGCGCTACAACATCGCAGCAGAACTGACGGCCACCGAGCGCGTAGGCTTCCATAAGTATACTTTCCCAAAGTCTGACGAAGCCGCCATCATCATCGACCTGAAAGAAGGCATTGGTTGGGACATGCCGACCGAAACCTTTATTGAGCAGGTAAACGACAGCACCCTGGCAGGCTACCGCTTCTCCAAAGGCTGGGCCAACGACCAGCGCGTCTACTTCACAGCCGTGTTCTCCAAACCGATCGAGAAGTTCGAGAGCTTCCAGGTATACGACACAGCGGCTACTTCGCCAACACCGGCCGCTAAAGGCACCCGCATCAAAGGAATCGCGCGGTTCAAAACCAAAGAAGGCGAGCAGGTAAAACTGAAAGTTGGTATCTCGCCGGTAAGCTCCGAAAATGCACTGGCCAACATCCGGGCAGAAGTGCCACACTGGAATTTTGAGAAAGTGGTAGCCGAGGCCGATAGTGCCTGGAACCGCGAACTGCAGAAAGTACGCATTACGGCCCTCGACTCAGCCCAGATGCGCACCTTCTATACCGCCCTGTACCATACCTTGATTGCGCCCTCCATTTTCAACGACCACAACGGCGACTACCGCGGCACGGATAAAAAAGTATACCAGAAGGCGGACTTTACCAACTTGACCACCTTTTCGCTCTGGGACACTTACCGCGCGGCACACCCGCTCTATACCCTCCTGCAGGCCGGGCGCGTGAATGACATGATCAGTTCCATGCTGGCAATTTACCAGCAGCAGGGCAAGCTACCGGTGTGGCACCTGATGGGTAACGAAACCAACACCATGGTGGGCTACGGCAGCGTGCCGGTGGTAGCCGACGCCATCCTGAAGGGCTTTGACGGCTTTGACCATGAACTTGCCTACGAGGCCATGAAAGCCACCGCCATGGGCAACGAGTTCGGTCTCACCTGGGTGAAAAAACAAGGGTTTATACCTGCCGACGAAGAAGTGGAAAGTGTAGCCAAAGGCCTGGAGTACGCCATCGCTGACTGGAGCATTGCGCAGGTAGCCAAAAAAATGGGCAAGCAGGCGGACTACGAATACTTCAGCAAGCGTGGCCGCTACTACGAGCAGTATTTCGACAAGCAGACCCGCTTTATGCGCGGCCGCATCTCGCAGAACGCGTGGCGCACGCCCTTCGACCCGTTCAAGTCCGAGCACCGCAAAGATGATTACGCCGAAGGCAATTCCTGGCAGTATACCTGGCTGGTGCCACAGGATGTGGAAGGGCTGGTTGCTCTGATGGGCGGCGAAGAAGCCTTTGCTCACAAGCTGGACTCCCTGTTTGTGGCAGAAGGTCATATGGGGGAAGAAGCCTCCAACGACATCACCGGCCTGATCGGGCAGTATGCGCATGGCAACGAACCCAGCCACCACATCACTTACCTGTATCCATATGTGGGGCAGCCCTGGAAAACAGCAGAAAAGGTGCGCTTCATTGTGCAGAACATGTATACCGATAAACCCGACGGCATCATCGGAAACGAAGATGTCGGGCAGATGTCGTCCTGGTATATTTTCTCTACCCTGGGCTTCTACCCGGTTAACCCGGCCAACGGCGCTTATGTATTCGGGAGCCCGGCCGTGAAGCAGGCCATCCTCACACTACCTGGCGGCAAGGTATTAGAGCTTTCGGCACCCAATAACAGCCCGGAAAACAAGTATATCCAGC
>NZ_JSYF01000262.1:0-17930 GCF_054824225.1 Pontibacter sp. HJ8 | reverse complement strand
TCATAGCCGCCGTTGAAGTTCCATTTGAAATAACGGTAGTTGAGATTGAGCGAGCTGTTGTAGTTCTCATGCGTACCCAGGTTGACAGTAGCGGATCCGTTAAAGCCCGGTTTCTGGTTCTTTTTCAGCACCAGGTTGATCACGCCGGAAGTGCCTTCGGGGTCGTACTTGGAAGAGGGATTGGTGATCAGCTCCACACTTTCGATCATGCTGGCCGGTATCTGGTCGAGGCTGAGGTTGGCGAGAGCCGTGCGTTTGCCATCTACCAGAATGGTGACGTTGGTGCTGCCGCGCAGGCTCACATTTCCGTCTGTGTCCACTGTAACGGAGGGCACGCTTTTCATTGCGTCAGCCACACTGCCGCCTTGCGCCGTGATGTTCTGCTCCAGGTTCACCACCTTCTTGTCCAGCTCATACTCCATCATGGGGCGCTCTGTCACCACCTGCACCTCCCGAAGCTGCGTCGAACCGCCTTTCACAGGTATAGTGCCCAGCTTCACGACCGGGTCAGCAGCTGTGACCGAAATATTGGGTATAAACTTACTGGGGTAGCCCACAGACGAAATACGGAGTATAAACCGGCCCTGCGGCACACGGTCCAGGTCAAACTTGCCTTCAATGTCAGAAGTTGCCCCCGTCACAAGGCTGGAGTCGCGGGCTGTGAGCAGCACGACATTCGCAAAGCCCAGAGGCGCCTTGGTTCCTTCGTCCTGCACCGTGCCGGAGATTCTGCCCTGGGTTGTGGAATTGCCCTGCGGCTGTTCCTGGGCCAGAACGGAAGTGAAAGAAAATACTAACAGAATTAACAGGAGCGGTAAAGTAATGATCTTCATAATGCTTAATACGGATAATTGAACGAGGCGCTAAGGTCGTCTCAGGGTGGAGGAGACAACGGACGGGAGCGGAAAAGGACATGACCGGGGTTCGTCGCTCTACATCTCAGATCTAGAACGGCTCGCCCCGGTTCAACTATTAGCCATCGTTATGACAGTTCCCGAAGGCAAAGGTTTAATCGGAAAGGGAATATTTTTATAAAAGGAACATTGAAATTTTCCTTTCGTGTATAAGCTGCTGTTACTGTGTGATCTTGCTCAGAAAATCCCATACCACCACACCGGTCGCTACCGATATGTTGAGCGAATGTTTGGTGCCGAACTGTGGTATCTCGAGTACGAAATCAGAGTGGTTGATGACTTCCTGCTCCACTCCGAACACCTCATTGCCGAGCACCAGGGCATAGGGCTGCTCCGGTTGCGGCCTGAACTCGTTGAGCTTGACACTGTTCTCGGCCTGCTCCACCGAGCCGATCTGATACCCCTGCGCTTTGAGTTGCTTTACCAGTTCCAGTGTGTCGGACACATGTTCCCATTCTACCGATTCCGTAGCTCCCAGGGCTGTCTTTTCAATATCGCGGTGGGGCGGAGTGCCGGTGATACCGCAGAGGTATACCTTCTTCACCATAAAGGCGTCGGCCGTGCGGAAAACAGAGCCCACATTATTCAGGCTCCGCACATTGTCGAGCACCAAGACTAACGGTATTTTTTTCTTATTTTTGAATTCTTCAACCGAGTCGCGGTTGAGGTCGTCCATGGAAAGTTTACGCATATTTTAGGGACACAGAGTATTTAGGGACACAGGAAGTAAGACACAAGACACAGGATTACTCAGTTGTGTAGAACAAGCCTTGTAGCAAAGTACAAAGGTCCGGCAGATAAGGCAGAAATCAAACTGAAGATAGGGTGTAGATTGTTGTAGGGTAGAAGTAGTGAGTACTGAAGAGGTTTATGTGTGATACCGGGTCCAACTACCCCTGTCCCTCTTTGTCTAAGAAGAGGAGCCTGATATTACTGCTTTCAAGGTATAAGTCCTGTAGCAGCAGGTATAGCGGGCAGGTAGAGCAAGACTAACTTACCACCTCCGCTACGCAGGTATAGCTTGAGCCAGGTGCACTTTGTGGCGCTCCACTGTTCGAGCGTTCAGCGAGTTTGGAGTGTCTTGATTCTTTTGCTTACTTTTCTCATCAAGGAGAAAAGTGAGGCCCCGCCGGCCAGGCGAAGCGATGCAACAACGCCAGGTTGAAGTCTGATGAAGCAGTGGCTAAAAACAAGGTATGGCAGCATTGGCAGTTTGAGCCCTGCGGCCTCAGTGGAGTCGGAGACTCCACATTATCAACAGTCACGGGACTGAGTCCCGCGCCAGAAATAAAAGATTAACCGGGAAATCAAGCCCAGCAGAAATATACAGGTATGAAAGGAGAAGACAAAGGCACCGTAACCCCGCTGATGAAACAATACAACGCCATCAAGGCGAAGCATCCGGGGGCGCTGCTGCTGTTCAGGGTGGGGGACTTTTATGAGACCTTTGGCGAAGATGCCGTCAAGGCCAGCAAGATTCTGGATATCGTGCTGACCAAGCGTGGCGCCGGTTCAAGCTCCGAGACGGCACTGGCCGGTTTTCCGCATCATTCCCTCGATACCTATCTCCCGAAACTGGTACGGGCCGGTGAGCGCGTAGCCATCTGTGACCAGCTCGAAGACCCTAAATCCGTGAAAGGCATTGTGAAGCGGGGCGTGACCGAGCTGGTAACACCCGGCGTGTCCTTCAACGACCAGGTATTGGAGCGACGTAGCAACAACTACCTGGCTGCCGTGCATTTCGGCAAAACGGAGGCGGGCGTTTCCTTCCTGGATATCTCGACCGGCGAATTCATCACCGCGCAGGGCGACAAGAACTACATCGGCAAGCTGCTGCAAAGCTTGGCGCCGGCGGAGGTGCTCTTCTGCAAGCGCGAAAAAGAAACGTTCATCAGCAACTACGGGCCCGACTTCCGCTACTATGCGCTGGAGGAATGGGTGTTCAGCTACGACTTCGCTTACGAATCGCTGACGCGGCATTTTAATACGACCTCCCTGAAAGGCTATGGGATTGAAGGTATGCGCGAAGGTATAACCGCGGCCGGTACCATCCTGCATTACCTGTCCGAGACGCACCACCACGAAATCAGCCACATCGCCACCATCTCCCGCCTGGAAGAGGACAAGTACGTGTGGCTCGACCGTTTCACAGTGCGTAACCTGGAGCTGATATACCCGCAAAACCAGGACGGGGTGCCGCTCATTCAGATTCTCGACCAGACCACTACACCGATGGGAGCACGTCTGCTCAAAAAATGGGTAGTGCTGCCCCTGAAGGATGTGGTGCAGATCAGGCACCGCCTCGATACGGTGGAGGCACTGACCAATCACACCGAACTGCTGGACGAGCTTTACCTGCACCTGAAGCAGATAAACGACCTGGAACGCCTGATCTCGAAGGTGGCGGTGCGCCGCGTGAACCCGCGGGAGCTGGTGCAGCTGGCCAAGGCGCTGGATGCGATTCAGCCTATCAAAAAGCTGCTGGCTGCCAGTGCTATACCTGCTTTAGTCAAACTGGCCGACCAGCTGGCGCCCTGCGATGGCCTTCGTGAAGAGATCAAGAACATCCTGAAGCCCGACGCGCCGATGCTCACCAACCAGGGCAACATGATAAATGAAGGCGTGAACGAGGAACTGGACGAGCTCCGCAGGATTGCCTTCTCGGGCAAGGACTATCTGGCGCAGCTGCAACAGCGCGAAGTGAAGAACACCGGCATCAGCTCCCTAAAAATCGCCTATAACAAGGTGTTTGGCTACTACCTGGAGGTGACGCACGCGCACAAAGACAAGGTGCCCGCTACCTGGATACGGAAGCAGACGCTGGTCAACGCCGAGCGCTACATTACCGAGGAGTTGAAGACTTATGAGGAGAAAATCCTGAATGCGGAGGACCGCATCTATGCCATCGAATTCGGCCTGTTCAACGAGCTGGTGCTGCAGGCCATGGACTACGTGGGGCAGGTGCAGCAGAACGCCAAGGTCATCGCCGTGATTGACTGCCTGAGCTCCTTTGCAGGTATAGCCCTGGCCGGCAACTACGTGAAGCCCGAGGTAAGCGACAGTCATGTGCTCGACATCCGCAAGGGCCGCCACCCGGTGATTGAGAAGCAACTGCCACTGGGGGAGGCCTATGTACCGAACGACATTTTCCTGGACAACGAAGAACAGCAGGTCATCATCATTACAGGTCCCAACATGGCCGGTAAAAGTGCGCTGCTGCGCCAGACGGCCCTGATCGTGCTCATGGCGCAAATCGGCTGTTTTGTGCCGGCTGAGGCCGCAAACATTGGCGTCATCGACAAGATATTTACCCGTGTAGGCGCATCGGATAACCTCTCCAAGGGCGAGTCTACCTTTATGGTGGAGATGATCGAGACTGCCAGCATCCTCAATAACCTCTCGGACCGCAGCCTGGTGCTGATGGACGAGATCGGCCGCGGCACGAGCACCTACGACGGTATTTCGATTGCCTGGGCCATTGTGGAGCACCTGCACAACCACCCGAAGTTCCGGGCAAAGACCCTTTTTGCAACCCACTACCACGAGCTGAACCAGCTGGCCGAAGACTTTACCCGCGTGAAAAACTTCAATGTGTCGGTGAAGGAGACGGGCGGTAAGATTCTGTTCATGCGCAAACTCGTAGAAGGAGGCAGCGAGCATAGCTTCGGTATACATGTGGCCCAGATGGCAGGTATGCCCAACAGTGTGGTACTGCGTGCCGATGAGATCATGCACCATCTTGAAAAAGAGAAAGTGTCGGAACAGGCGCCGAAGCAGCGGATGAAGACGGCCCCTAAAAATAACTTCCAGCTCAGCATGTTTGAGCTGCAGGACCCGCAACTGCAGCGGGTAAAGGAGTTGATGGAGCAGCTCGATATCAACACCATTACGCCGGTAGAGGCACTTTTGAAGCTGAATGAGCTTAAATTGCTGCTAAAGGACAGGGGTGAAATGGTGCGTTAACAGCGGTTATACCTTGTTTTGGATGAAATTTGTGAAAATTTCTGCCTGAGAATCAGCACGAAGAGAAAAAGTAGTAGAAAAATTTAGCCCGGACTATTGACAAGTAGATTTTTGTCCATATCTTTGTATCACTAAATCGCTAAGGCGCTTAGTAAAGGACTAAAAGCGGGAGTAGCTCAGTTGGTAGAGCGCGACCTTGCCAAGGTCGAGGTCGCGAGTTCGAACCTCGTCTCCCGCTCAAAAAGAAAACAAAGACGTTGTGTTTAACAACGTCTTTGTTTTTTAAAGTCACCCCTCCGGAAAACGCTCCGGACGGAAGCCGGGATGGTGGAACTGGTAGACACGCAAGACTTAAAATCTTGTGAGCGCAAGCTCGTGCGGGTTCGATTCCCGCTCCTGGTACTAAAATAAAAGCCTCTTATACTTCAAAAGTATAAGAGGCTTTTTTGTTTCCAGGCCTTTCCTGTGCTTGTCAGCTTCTCTTGTAACATGCGGCATTACCTTGTAAACTAACCCGCTGCTAACAATTAATTATCCCTGAATAGTAACATATTTATATATATTAGGTATACACATCTATTTTACATCCAATGGTTAAAATTTTGCACTATCAGCAGTGCCGATTCTAAACCTCATTCATAATGCCTGCCCTTAATTACTACGTTTACTATGAGGATAAAAGAACTTGATGCGTTACGCGGCCTGGCTGCTTTTGCTGTTTTTCTCTTTCATTTCCAGCTATTTGATTACGGCTACCTGGGCGTTCATTTGTTTTTTATCATTTCCGGATTCGTAATTTTCCTTACCGCTAAAAGTGTTAAAAAACCATCCGACTTTGTTATTGCCCGCTTTTCGCGATTATACCCGACTTACTGGGTGTGCCTGTTCCTTACGTTTGCCGTGTTATACATGAGCAGGGGTGATGTTACACTCACCCAGCTGCTCTTTAACCTGACTATGTTTCAGGCTTTTCTGGGTGCAGAGAACGTGGATGGGGCCTACTGGAGCTTAACAGAAGAACTGGTATTTTATGTGATCGTTTTTGCGGCCTTACTGCTAGGAATGATCAACAGAGTTAAGGTATGGATGGGGGCTATGCTAGCACTGGCTATAGGCGGCTTATTTCTGAATCCCGAGCTGGGAGGAATGCAGAAAAATATACAATCGGTGGTAAAGTACTTTAACCTGTTTGCGGCCGGCATTATTTTCTACCAGATTTACCTGGACCAGAAAGTGAAGCCAACCCATGCTGCCGGGCTCATACTTTGCCTAGGTATAGCCTTACTGTACGGTTACGGCAGTTACTTGCCATACTTTAACCATAATATAGAAATTGTGGTTATCTGCAGCTTCTTTGGGCTCTTTACCCTGCTGGTTTTGGGCAGGCTGGCTTTTCTGCAAAAGTATAAATGGATGCTGTTTATGGGCGAAATATCGTACCCGTTCTATTTGCTGCACCAGGAAATCGGGCTGACGTTCCGTCGGCTTTTCGCTACAGAAAACATCGTGGTCCATGTAGCGTTGGTAGCTGTGATCTTTGTCGGTATCACGCTGCTGGCAACCTTTGTTAACCACCACATAGAGCACAACACCTCCAGGATAGTAAAGAAAAAGCTACAGGCCTGGTATAACGGCAAAACGTACGCGCCTGCAAAAGCAGTTGCTGCAGCGGTGGTAGAGGCTGAACCCATTGTGGTCGATGGACTTTCTGTGCTACAGGCTGAAAAAGCGTCTGCCCCTTAAGGCAATGCTATCCTGCCAGATTATAGGTTTTTATTTCTGTTTCCCGCTTTTCCCTTAAGCAGGCTGATGTTATCACTTTAATTTAAAAAATAATATTTGTAATGTCAGCTGATACTAGCAATTGAATTATTATTTAGTTTTCTCAAAATATTCACCTTCCAACCTTAATTTTTATGAGAAAACGATTACTTCTTTCCTTGCTAGGGCTAAGTTGTCTTTACCAGGCTAACGCTCAGGAAGCAGCTATACCTAAAAGTGAGCCACCAACTCAAGAAAACACAACATCCTACAAGCCTGTAAGGTTGTTACTGGGAGGTGCATTTGAGTTTGGTGGTGACGAGGTGGCCAAAGTGATTTTTACAAATGGTGATGACCAATCAGTCAAAGCAGGACAGGGTGTTTCAGTTGCAGTAGGTGCTGAATTCCAAATCCCGAAAGTAGAACAGCTGCTGTTGCGTGCCACTGTTGGTTATAAGTACGTTACTACTCAGGCTGATAACGCCCACATCAGGCTAACCCGTGTCCCTCTTCACTTTACAGCGAACTGGATGGCCTCAGACAAGTTCAGGCTGGGAGCCGGTATTGTAACCCACCGAGGCATCAGGTTTAATTCTGATGGTGTAGGGGAGAACCTTAAGCTTAATGCTGCCACCGGGCCTGTTTTTGAAGTAGCTTATAGTGTGGTTGGCCTGTCTTATACTGCCATGAAGTATCAGGACGAAGCGGGTGGTACATACTCAGCCAATGCAATTGGCATAACTATCAGCGGTGTTCTGCCGCGACGTAAATAAGAAGAAATCCCCGCCCCTGATTCCAGAAACAAAAAAGCCCTTGCAACATAAGTTGCAAGGGCTTTTTTGTTTATACAATTTTGTGATTCGGTTTTAAAGTCTGCTTTCTTTAGCTAAACCTGCGTAAGAACACCTGAAATTCTTCTTAGGAGAGAATCAGTTATAGTATATTTCACCCAAATACCGAGTTACGACCTACATGGCTGCAATTGAAACCAGTGACTTCTTTAAAAAGGAAAGAAAAGCCTCCGAGATCAAGTCAGAGATACTGGGCCCCTGTTTTGAAGTCTGGTGCGGTATAGTTTTGTCCGGTCAGCAGGCGCAGGTTGTAAACCCGGTCCTCTACCTCGATCTGCAGGCAGGGCAGGGGTATGCGGAAGATGGGGCTCCTGCTATACCTGTTAAAGTTTTACAAAGCCTGTATAAAACCACGGGTTCGCGCTTTGACCTGAATAAATCTGTTAAAACCTTTTTCAGTGATGCAGACAAGTCGGTGGCAACACAACTGGAAGCGCAAATCGGCAACCTGCCCTTTCACCGTGAATTGATACATAAGCCCGTCATCTTGCAGGAGGAGGCGGACGCTGAACTTTTAAAGCAGCTACTGGAAGAAGGTCACCCTGCATTCACGTTTCTGGATCCGTTTGAGAGTAGCTTCTCGCAGGAAATGCTGCTTCAATTCCTCAAACAACCGGGTTCCGATTTCCTTCAATTGTTTCAACCGGATAGCATGCGGGCTGCATTAAAAAACAAAGCAATTGACAGCCTGATGCAGGAAATATTCGGAGATCGCCTGGACCGGATCAAGGAGTTCAACAAAGGCACGCGGGATGGAGAGAAACGGGAAGCATTCTTATCAGAGAGTTTTGAAGGGATTTTCCGGGACAAAGGCTACTATACGTTTACATTCAGAATAAATTTTCCGGATAAGAAGCAGACCAGTCACTACCTGCTGTTTGCGTCCAGATCAGACCTGGCCTATACCCGCGTAAAAGAGTTGATGTTGAAGTATAGCGACTATCAGGAGGATGGCGTGCCGTTGTTTGGGGCTAATCTGAAGCAGCAGCAGATGGCCTTATTTCACGAGCATTATGCCTACTCGATTGAAAGTTTAGCCAAAGACCTTTCACAAAAAGCCGCTCTATACAACAATGTAGCTTTGCAGCGGATTTATGAAAAGCATAACCTGGGTACCCAATTCAGCCTTGAAAACTACAAAGTAGCTTATGAAAAGCTGATGAAGTCGGGGAAAGTGCGTTTCTATAATCCGAAGACAGGGCAATCTGTTAGCAAGCTGACCTATACCTCCCTGATCCGATACAAGTGATTGGTGACTAGAACCTTATGCCTTAAAATCCATCTCAGCTCTAGCGCACCAGCTCCCGGTTCCGGTTGGCGTCGATCGCCAGCAGGATGAAGAGAAGAACCGTAAACGACCACAGCGAAGAACCGCCGTAGCTGAAGAAAGGCAGCGGTATACCGACCACCGGTGCCAGACCGATCGTCATACCCACGTTGATGACGAAGTGGAAGAAGATAATGGACACCACACAGTAGCCGTAGGTGCGGCCAAAAACAGACTTCTGCCGCTCGGCAATGTAGACGATGCGCAGCATCAGCAGCAGAAACAGGGCAATCAGGATGGTGCTGCCGATCCAGCCGTGTTCTTCCCCGATCGTGCAGAAGATAAAGTCCGTGCTTTGTTCGGGCACGAAGTCAAATTTGGTCTGCGTTCCCTCCAGGAAACCTTTGCCCCACAGGCCACCGGAGCCGATCGCGATCTTGGATTGGGTTACGTTCCAGCCGTAGCCCAGCGGATCTGCTTCCGGGTTGATGAGGGCCTTGATGCGGTTCTGCTGGTGCGGCTGCAGGATGTCGTTCACAAAGTAATCCACACTGAAGACCATTCCGATAATCAGCACAAAGAGCGCGATCATGGTCTTGAAGCGGCGCATCAGGCGGTAGTCCAGGAACATGGCCAAGCCCATCAGGGCGGCTATACCTATGAGTAGGTATAGCTTGGGTACCAGCAGCGTGAGGATGAAAATAGCGGCTGCCGAGCCGCCAACGATGAGGATAAGGGGCGACATCCCTTCCCGGAAGAAAGCCAGTATAAAGGCACCAAATACGAGGGCCGAACCGGTTTCATTCTGAAAAATGATGATCACGGCAGGCAAAAACGTGATGGCTGCCAGTACCATCTGGTCTTTCATGTTTTGCTGGCGCAGGCTCACCTGACTCAGAAATTTTGAGATAGCCAGCGCCGTGGCAAACTTGGCCAGCTCCGCCGGCTGCAGGCGCGCGCCTCCTCCTAATTCGAGCCAGGATCTGGAACCCGCTATCGGATTGGCCACCGCCAGTGTAAAGAGCAGCAGCAGGATGATAGCGCCGTAAATGGGGTAGGCCAGGTGTTCGTATACCTTGTAATCGACCACCAGCAGCACAATCATCAGAATCACGCTGGTACCAATCCAAAGGAGTTGCTTTCCGGAGTTGATCTCAAAACTGAAGATGTTCACTACGTTGTCCGGGCTGTACACCACGGCGTAGATGTTCATCCAGCCCAGGCACACCAGCACGAAGTAGATGAGCACCGTGACCCAGTCCAGGTTGCCCAGCACACTGTGCGAGGTGCGCCGGCTGCTGGGTTGCACGATCTTTCCTCCAAGTACTCTCTGCTGCACTGCCATACCCTACTTCGATTTAATGTTCAAATACTCCCGGCTCAGCACCCACTTCTCCTGCTGCTTGATGGTCACAGTGTCGGTGAGGTACTTCTCGATCATGAGGCCTGCGATCGGGGCGGCAGACTGGCCTCCCCACTTGCCGTGCTCTACATACACGGCTATCGCGATTTTGGGGTCATCTTTGGGTGCGAAGGCCACGAACACGGCGTGGTCAGGCCCCTGTGGGTTCTGAGCCGTTCCCGTTTTTCCGCAAACCACGATGCCTGATTTCTCCAGGTTGGCCTTGCGTCCTGTACCGGCGCGCACCACATCCGCCATGCCGTCTATAATCGGCTGATAATGTTGTGGTTTCACGGAGGTATAGTGGCGCTCCTGGTTCTCCTTCAGCGGCTTGCCGCTCTCACCAATGGAGCGGATGATGTGCGGGGTCACGTAATAGCCTTTGTTGGCAATGGTCGCCATAAAGTTGGCCATCTGCAGGGGCGTTACCCCCAACTCGCCCTGCCCGATGCTGAGCGAGTAGATGGTGGAGTATTTCCAGCGGTTCTTGCCGTACACGCGGTCATACAGGTCCGTAGATGCGACCACGCCTTTTTTCTCGCCGGGTATGTCTATACCTAGTTTCTTGCCAAAGCCGAATGTCAGTACCTGCTCCCGCCAGTCCCTTAAACCGATAGAGGTATCGGTGAAGGTGTTCTTGGACTTACCCTGGTTGATGAGTGCCCGGTACGCCAGGAAAAACCACGGATTACAGGAGTGCTGCACCGCACCGTGCAGGTCGAGCGGAGAAGGATGGGGGTGGCAGTTCACGAGTGCCTTGTTACAGGCAAACCGGGTGTCCGGCGTGATAACGCCTTCCTCCAAAGCGATCAGGGCCTGTGTTAGCTTAAAGATAGAACCCGGTGGGTTCTGGTCGGCCATGATCGGGCGGTTGAACATGGTCTTGTTCGAGTCCTGGAGCAGGGCCATGTAGTTTTTGCCATAATCCTTGCCGGTAAACAGGTTCGGGTCATAAAAGGGCGCCGAAATATAGGCCAGTATCTCTCCTGTAGCGGGCTCAATGGCCACAACACTGCCTTTGGCGCCATTCATGAGAAGCTCACCATATTCCTGCAGCTCCAGGTCAATCGTACTGACCAGGTTCTGACCCGCCACGGACAAGGTGTCGTAGGCGCCGTCTTTGAAGGAGCCTTTGTCTATACCCCGCACATTCACCATCTTATACTTTACCCCGCGCTTGCCCATGAGGTACTTCTCATACTCCATCTCGATGCCGGCTTTGCCGATGTAGTCGCCGGGGCGGTATCCGTGGTAGGCAGAGTCTTCCAGCTGCTTGGGGCTGATCTCAGCAATATAGCCGAGCGCGTGGCCCAGGCTTTTGTGCGGATAGCCCCGGGCAGTACGGGCATTGATGTAGAAACCCGGGAAATCGATGAGGTTGTCCTGTATTTCGGCAAAGTCCTGCGTGCTCAGCATCTGAAAGAAGATGGACGGCTTTACCCAGGAGTAGGCACGGGCTTTTTTGAAGCGTTCCCGGGCATCTTCCAACGGAATGCCCAGCATGTTGGCCAGTTGCAAGGTATCCGTGTTTTTGGCCTCTTTGGGCACGATCATCAGGTCGTACACGGGCGTATTCTGCACCAGCAGGCTGCCGTCCCTATCGTAGATCAAACCCCGGAAAGGGTACTGGATAACGGTTTTGATAGCATTCGTCTCGGCAGCCTGCTTGTAGCTGCTGTCGACCACCTGGATGTAGAACAGGCGGAGGGCGTAGACCACTCCGACCACCAGGAAGATGGCTTGTATGACGTATTTTCTATTTTCGAGGTAATTCATCTATTCGCTCTCTTAATGGAGAAGAACAGTAACTGCAGGATGACCATGACCACCCCTGTAAAAAGCACGCTCAGCAGTATTTTGGGTACGGCTGACCAAAGGCCCTCGAGGCTGAAGATCTCCAGCAAAAAAACAGCGGCATGATGCACCAGGATCAGTGTCAGGGCATAGGCCAGGAACCAGCGCCACCCCATTATGTGTATGTTAACCGAATCATTGGCATCGTAACCATCCCGGGGCGTAAGAAGGTTCAATATGAAAGGTCTTAAATAGGCCAGCAGCACGCTGGCGGCGGCATGTATACCCATCGTGTCGTAGAAGATATCCACGGCAAAGCCTGCTACAAAACCCAGGAACAGCAGCAGCACCCGGTTCAGGTGGATGGGCAGAAACAGCAGAAAAGCGATGTAGATAAAACAAAAACCGGTACTGAACAGCACCAAGCTATCCATCAGCAGTATCTGCAGTGCCACAAACAGTACGAACTGTATGAAATGTCCTAAGCCGAATCTGCTATTCATGGGGCTGTATACCTGCTTCTAGTTGTAAAGAATCCTGCTCTGGCCGCATTGGGTTTTCAACCACATAGACATAAGAGAGCTGTGAAAAATCAACGGACAGCTTCACCCGGATCGTATAAAAGCTCCTGTCTGCCTCCTTCTCCACCTGGCTGATTGTGCCAACCATAATGCCTTCCGGGAAAACAGCATTGTACCCGCTGGTAACAACGGTATCGCCTTTTGCAGGCTTGACATGCAGCGGGATATAGTCCAGCAACGCCGTGCGGTAATCGCCTCCCGTCCATTTGATCGTGCCGAAGGTATTGTCTTTCTTGATCTTGGCAGAAATGAGCATTTGCGAGTGCAGCAGCGAGGTGACCGTGGAATAATGCCTGGATACGGTTTTGACGCGGCCTACCGTTCCATCGGTCGAGAGGACGCCCATACCGGGTTTTACACCGTCCTGACTGCCCGCGGCCAGCGTCAGGTAGTTGTTGGTGCGGCGTATGGAGTTGTTGATCACCCGGCCCGCATGCAGGATAAAAGGATAAGACCTGGCAGAATCAGTGGCGACATAATACGTCGTGTCGAGCTGCCGGGTGCTGTCGGCCTGAGCCGCCAAGGTATAGCGCATCAGTTCCTGGCGCAGGGCGGCATTCTCCTGCGCCAGCGTGTTGTTCACAGATGCCAGCCTGAAATAATCGGTTACGCCACTCTGAAACTCCAATACCCGCCCTACATAGGTGTTGGCCGAGTTGAACACGGCAGCTCCCTGATAGGTATTATAGCGCACGATCAGGAAGATACAGAGTGCCTCCAGCATCACAAATAGGAGGAACGCACGGAACCGGTAAATGAAAGCAAAAAGATTCCGCATTGAACTCTCTTATGTCAGCAGGACATTCTTAAAGGCTTCGAGATTTTTAATGGCAGCTCCTGTACCACGCACAACAGCTCTGAGCGGATCTTCGGCAATGTGTATCGGAAGCTTTGTTTTGGCAGCCAGGCGTTTGTCAAATCCTCGGAGCAGGGCACCACCGCCTGTCAGGTGTATCCCGTTGTCGTAGATGTCGGCAGAGAGTTCCGGCGGAGCGATCTCCAGCGCCTTCAGTACCGCTTCTTCGATCTTGGAAACAGACTTGTCCAGGGCAATGGCAATTTCCTGGTAGGTCACCTTGATCACCTTCGGAATACCGGTCATCAGGTCACGGCCGCGGATCTCGTAGTCGGCAGGCGGGTTCTCCAGCTCCGTCAGGGCAGAGCCTACTTCAATTTTAATTTTCTCAGCCGAGCGCTCCCCAATCAGCAGGTTGTGCTGGCGGCGCATGTAGTCCAGGATATCTTTGGTGAATACGTCCCCCGCGATGCGGATAGACTGGTCGCATACGATACCGGAAAGGGCCACTACAGCAATCTCGGTAGTACCACCCCCGATGTCCACGATCATAGAACCGATCGGCTGCTCCACGTCTATACCTATACCTATGGCAGCCGCCATAGGCTCCTGGATCATCCATACCTCTTTGGCGCCGGCGTGTTGGGCCGAGTCACGTACGGCACGTTTTTCCACTTCCGTAATGCCCGAAGGAATACAGATCACCATGCGGTGCGAAGGCTGGAACAAACGGCGGCCCGTGTCGATCATCTTGATCATACCCCGGATCATTTCCTCGGCAGCATGGAAGTCGGCGATCACACCGTCTTTCAGCGGACGGATGGTCTTGATGTTCTCATGGGTTTTCTCGTGCATCTGCATGGCATTGCGGCCAATGGCAAGTACCCGGCCTGTGGTGCGGTCCACTGCGATGATAGACGGCTCATCCACCACGATTTTGTCGTTGTGGATGATGAGGGTGTTGGCGGTACCCAAGTCAATAGCTATATCGCTGGTAAGAAAGTTAAATAGTCCCATTCTTATTTTATAAAGGCGTGCGGCTGCCCTGTTATATTTTTAATATACAATATTTCTAATCAGAAACGTGCGGCAAAATTAGTGATTTTCAGCGGAATTAATAATGCTGCGAAATAAGTGACAGAATTTTTCCTGGATTGAAGAGCCAATTTACATACAATTTTCGCCTGTTGCTCCTCATAACGCTTTTATATTGCACAAATTGGCGTCACCTTTCCAAATGATACTTTCTGCAGAATTTCCGGAGGATGAGAAAATAAGCAGCTTGCCTCCTTTAATCCATAAAAAAACCTCACCGGATCGGGTGAGGTTTTTGGTTAAGGAACGTATCGGTTAGTGCTTGAAGTGACGCACGCCCGTCATCACCATGGCCATGTTGTGAGCGTCACAATAGGCAATGGAGTCCTGATCTTTGATAGAACCGCCGGGCTGGACCACCGCTTTGATGCCGGCCTGATCCGCGATTTCAACGCAATCCGGGAAAGGGAAGAAGGCGTCGGAAGCCATCACGGTATGGCTGATGTCGAAGCCAAAGCTTTTGGCTTTTTCGATGGCCTGGCGCAGGGCATCCACGCGGGAGGTCTGGCCTACGCCGCTGGAGATCATCATCTTGTCGGTAGCCAGTATGATGGTGTTGGACTTGGTGTGCTTGCAAACTTTAGCTGCAAATACCAGTGCTTTTTTCTCTTCAGCCGAAGGTTCACGCTTGGTAGCCGTGGTAAAGTCAGCTTCCGTTTCGGTTTGGAGGTCTTTGTCCTGCTCGATCACGCCGTTAAGCAGCGTCTTGAATTGCTTTTTAGACAGCTCCACCGGCTTTTGCTTCAGCAGGATGCGGTTCTTCTTGGAGCGCAGCAGTTCGAGCGCGTCCGCCTCGAATGCAGGCGCGATCAGTACTTCAAAGAAAAGCTTGTTGAGCTCTTCGGCAGCACCCAGGTCGATGGCTCTGTTGGCGATAATCACACCACCAAAAGCTGATACCGGATCCGAAGAAAGGGCGGCCAGGTAAGCTTCTTTGATGGTGTTGCCGGTAGCGCAGCCGCAGGCGTTCGTGTGCTTGAGGATGGCGACGGCCGGTTCCTCGAACTCAGCACCCAAAGCCACGGCCGCGTCCACGTCCACGAGGTTGTTGTAAGAAAGCTGCTTGCCGTTGAGCTGCTCAAACAGGTCTTCGAGCTTGCCGTAGAAGGTGCCCTGCTGATGCGGGTTCTCGCCGTAGCGCAGCGGCGTTGCTTCGCGCAGGCTCTGCTTGAAGGCAGGTATAGCCTGACCCTGGTTGAGGTAGTTGAAGATGTGCGTGTCGTAGTGCGAAGACACATCAAATGCTTTGGCAGCGAAACGCTTGCGGTCTTCCAGCTCAGTGGCGCCACCTTTGGCCTGCAGCAGCTCCACTACCTCGTCGTACTGCTCGCGCGAAGACACGATCAGTACATCCTGGAAGTTCTTGGCCGCCGCCCGGATCAGGGAAATGCCGCCGATGTCAATCTTTTCAATCACATCCGCCTCTGAAGCGCCGGATGCTACGGTTTCCTCAAACGGGTATAGATCCACTACCACCAGGTCAATCGGCGGAATCTCGTACTGCTCGCGCTCGGCCAGGTCGCTCTGGTTGGCGCGGCGGTGCAGGATGCCACCGAAAACTTTCGGGTGCAAAGTCTTCACGCGGCCTCCGAAGATAGACGGGTAAGCCGTCAGATCTTCCACAGCTACTACGTCAGCGCCCTGCTCTTCCAGGAAAGCCTGCGTACCACCCGTGGAGTAAATAGTAACGTTATGCTGCTTAAGAAGCTCTACCAGTGGCTCCAGACGGTCTTTGTAGTAAACCGAGATAAGTGCGGATTTGATTTTGACAGATTGCATAGATGCGGAAACAGTTATGATGGATTGTTGTATGTATCTTTTACGGCTAACAGCTGTTCAACGACCTCCGGCAGGTACTTGTGCTCCAGTTGCAGCACACGGGCCGCCAGCTGCTCAGGCGTGTCGCCGGGCAACACAGGGCAGCGCTCCTGCAGGATGAATTCGCCTTTGTCATATTCCTCGTTCACCCGGTGGATGGTGATGCCGGACTCCTGATCACCGGCCGCCACAATGGCCGTGTGCACGTTCATGCCGTGCATGCCTTTGCCGCCATACTGGGGCAGCAGGGCCGGGTGTATGTTGATGATGCGGTTGGGGAAAGCCTGCAGGAAGTTCTGGGGCACCAGCCACAGGAAACCGGCCAGTACGATGAGGTCGGGCCGGAAGGACTGTACCTGCTCCAGTACCTTTTCGGAGGTATAGAACTCGTCGCGGGAAAACAAAAAAGCCGGGACGTGGAAGGTCTCGGCTCGTTTAAGGGCATGCGCTTTCGGGTTGTTGGCAAACAGAGCGGCCACACGGATGTCGGGATGGTGCTCGAAGTACTCCATCAGGCGCTGTGCGTTGCTGCCCGAGCCCGAAGCAAAAATGACTATATTCTTTTTATCTGCTTGTGCCAAAGGTATAGGTATGTATTGCAGCCGCAAATATAACTGATATTTTCTGGGAAGGATAAGAAGAAAATAATTTGGAAGTGTTTCTGCAGGAAGAAATCTTCAAAATAGCTCCTGACAAGTCCGGTTTTAATACGTGGGCTTGAACTCTGTGAAGCCCTTGGGTTTGAGCACGAATCGCAGGATAAAATGTGAAACAAGCACGCTGAGTACAACGGCTAAGTATTCGTTAAACAGGTTTTCGGAAAGACTTCCGATTGTCTGGAAGTAAACTTTGCTTGTTACGACTACAATCAAGAGGATAGAAATAAGCAGAAAGGGCAGGCATTTGAGGATTTCACCAGGCGTGGCCCTGGCTATCTTCATCCGGAGAAAGCGGTACTCATTGAGCATGAATTTCCCCAGAAACGGAAATAAGAAAACAAGTGGTAGCGCAAACAGTCTCGTTTCTCTGGCTTGGGTTGTTAAGACGACAACCAATGTGTTGATCACCAGCACCAGGATAAATGCTACTACAAAACGTTTTTCTTTTCCCGAAAGCAGGTTCCTGCTGGTATAGCAGTATAGGATATAGGTATGGAAGCCAATGGCCAAGATAAAGGACACTACCGACTCAATAGTGAATTTTATATTTCGGAAGTTCCCTTCGAAGTGCGTAAGGCGTTCTGAAAAATCCTGTTTTGACGCCGTTGTAATATCATTTGCTGAAATGAAGTAATACAGATAAGATATATAGATAAAGATAGGAAGTAATAACAGCAAAAGTTTCTTCGATAAGACTGTGGATCGGTTTAAAGGGGCCAGAGCCAGGATCGCGATGCCAGGTAAAAGTATTACACTGCTTTCTCTGGTAATCAGGCTCAGGCTAAAAAAGACTACATAGAAAGCCCAGTTACTGTGGAGGGCAGCTACAATGCTCAGGAAAACAAAAAGGTATTGCAAGGGCTCATCATAGCTGTAGATAGGAGGGAAGAAGGCAAATAGTATACTGAAACTTAAAAAGAATAGAATCACGCTTAGCGAAGCCTGCGTGGAATTGTTCCCTAAGGAAACAGAGAAGTAGTAGAGCATCATTCCGCAAAGAAAAAGCAGGGAAAAGTTTAATAGCGTGAA
>NZ_JSYF01000261.1:0-5945 GCF_054824225.1 Pontibacter sp. HJ8 | reverse complement strand
TTGTCAAAAAGAAAACTCAAAACACCAAGCATCACTTCTTTCGCATAGCCCTTTTTCTGTTCAAGGTGGGAAATAGTAATACCAATTTCTGCAATTCTTGGATCATAGGAATCGAGTTTGATGGCACAATCGCCAACAAGTTGGCGTGTCTCCCTATTTTCAATGCCATATTGTACCCATTCTCCAGCTTTCCCAAAATGCTTTGTAGAATTGTCCTGAATAAACTCCTGAGCTTGCTCAATTGTCATTACATCGAAACCTTGGTATTTTGTAATGTCAGGGTTTGAGCGATATAGATGAAAGTCAGAAAGGTCTGCTAAATCGATGTGCCGAATTGTAAGCCGTTCGGTTTGAATATTTAATTTTTCCATTATCTGGATTTCTGTAGGTGATGATTTGTTGGTTCGTTTTTAAAATGGCTGCTAACGGTTAGTACAGGCTGCGAACAAGGCGTAGCCAAGTATGAAGCCTGTGCCTTGTTGGCAGAAGGGTTTCTTATTCTTCTTCTGTAATTGTCAAAGAGTTGAACTCTCCATTCCAAGTTTTATCATCATTAGAAACAATTTCTAAAAACTCTAAAACTCCTTCTTCACTTAAATTTAATTCGAAAGAAATTGGGAAATCAAGTGTGTCAATGTAGATGCTTTTACTTACACCTAAATAAGTTTTTTCTTTTGAAATATTATTCTCCTGCCGCTTCTGTCCCTTATGAGAGAAGTGAACATACACACCTACACCAGTAAATTCACGAGAGCTGACTTTCAAATCCAGCATTTGCTCCTTCAAAAATGGGTATGTTTCTCTATGAGACTTTTCAATCTCAGACAGAATTGCATGTTCAAGAGAATTTAATTTTTCATCCATTTATGAGATTGCTTCTTAAATCAGCTTACTGCCAACTACCGGCTAAACGGAATAAACATACGCTTTTTTGTCACTTTTAACAGATAACCGTAACTGGACTAGCGAATATACTATATAACAAGAAGGTAATATAGCATTTATTGGCTATAAAACTGCCACAAATCACGTGACCTGGCTTCCTTAACAAACGCTGTATAATTCCCCCATTTTTACGAACTTTGCAGAAGAGGCAACTCTTAACTTTAAAACCCTAACTCACTCCGTGTCCACTCTCTACAAAAACTACCTGCTGCAGTCGGAGCCGAACAAGTTCAGCCTGGATACCCTGCAGGCAGGCGAGATGATCGTGAACATGGGCCCCCAGCATCCAAGCACACACGGCGTACTACGCCTGGAGGTCGTGACCGATGGAGAGATCATTACGGACGTTTCCCCGCACGTGGGCTACCTGCACCGCTGCTTCGAGAAGCACGCCGAAAGTATGGCCTACAACCAGACCATCCCCTACGTAGACCGCATGGATTACCTGGCGGCCATGAACTCCGAGCATGTGTGGTGTATGGGCGTAGAGAAGCTGTTGGGCATCACCAACCAGATACCCAAACGGGTGGAGTACATCCGGGTGCTGGTAGCAGAGCTAAACCGCATTGCATCGCACTTTCTGGCCATAGGTACCTACGCCATCGACATCGGAGCTTTTACGCCTTTTCTGTGGCTGCTCCGCGACCGGGAACACATCCAGCGCCTGCTGGAGTGGACCAGCGGTGCGCGCATGCTCTACAACTACATCTGGGTGGGAGGTCTGTATTACGACCTGCCTATCGGCTTTGAGGAGCGTTGCCGGGAGTTTATTACCTACCTGCAGCCGAAGCTGGACGAACTGGACACGATTCTCCTGACAAACAAGATCTTTATCGACCGTACAGCCAACGTAGGCATTCTGCCGATGGATGTGGCCATTAACTATGGCTGCTCCGGCCCTATGCTGCGCGGCTCCGGGCTGCGGCACGACCTGCGCCGGGTAGATGGCTACAGCGTATACCCTGAGCTGGAGTTTGCTGTTCCGATCGGAGAAGGCACCATGGGCAGCACCGGCGATTGCTGGGACCGCAACTATGTGCGCGCGCTGGAGTGCCGTGAGTCAGTGAAGATCATCAGCCAGTGCCTGGACAAGCTGCTCGGTGAGCACAAGCGCACCCCGGACTTTGACCCGCAGGCGGCCTGCCCCAAGAAAATGCGTATGACCGGCACGCAGGAGCTCTACTTCCGGGCCGAAACCCCACGCGGCGAGCTGGGTTATTTCTTCCGGACCACCGACCGCAGCGATGTGCCTTTCCGCTGCCATGGCCGCTCCCCCTGCTTCTCCAATCTGTCGGTGCTGCACGAGATCTCCAAAGGCTGTATGGTAGCTGACCTGATCGCTATTGTAGGCTCTGTCGATATCGTTTTGGGCGAACTGGACAGGTAAGCAACAGCAAAAACTAGTGCAGCAAGGGCACGATTTTTTGTAAGTAAGGGTTTTACTAAGAAATCTTTCATCTAACAGCCTCCTTAAGTCTTGAAACTATCGAAATTCCTGACAGTCCACCTGCTGTGGCTGAGTGTACTGGTAAACCCCGTTCTGGCACAGGTGCAGGAGCAGCACATTTTGCAGCCTGCCTTCTCTGACACCACTGCTATACCTGCTACTTCTCAACTTATACCTGCCCGTGCGCCGGCTTTTGAGCTGCGCGATACGATCCGGTCACTTACTGCCTTACCTGCCGATACCGTTCTCCCGGGTCAGAAAAAGCCTTTTACAGAGGCGCAGCTACGCGAAGGCAGCAACAAGCGTTTTCTGAAGCGGGCTGTTATACCTGCCGCCGCTCTGATCGGAGCAGGTATCTATACCATACAGGGCAATGGTCTTTACAGCAGCCACGACGCCCGTGATTTCAGGCAGAAGAATATTCCCAACTTCAGTACGAAAGTAGACGACTATATTTTCTTTCTGCCGATAGCCTACATGTATGGCTTCAATGCCTTCTCGTCACAGAACCGGCACGATATAGGAAGACAGACAGCCCTTTTGCTGGCCTCCGGAGCCCTTACCTCTGCGATCGTATGGCCTGCCAAGAAGTTCACCAACATCGACCGCCCCAATGGCGAAAACTATGCTTTCCCGTCGGGCCATACAGCTTACGCTTTCACCATCGCGACCATCGTAGATAAAGAATTCCGGCACAAGAGCCCCTGGATAAGTGTGGGCAGCTATACCATAGCCAGTGCCACCGGTGTCATGCGCATGATGAACAATGCGCACTGGATGGCCGATGTGCTGGCCGGAGCCGGCGTAGGTATCCTGTCTGTGAACACGGTATACTGGCTGCATGACAAGCTATTCCAAAACAAAGGCCTCAACACCATGGTGGTGCCTGTGGTACTGCCAACGGGGCAACCAGGTATGGGCCTCTCGGTCACGTTCTAACTGTTTGATGTTTTGTAAGATATAAGTTGGCGCCTTTCCGGTTACAGGAAGGGCGCCAATTCTTTTTTATATCTTTACCAGATGTTCCCATACCGCCTTCTGCTGCTGTTATACTTCTGCCTGCATGCCGCCATTGTCTCGGCACAGGTATATGCTGTGCAGGGCACGGTGCGCGATGCCAATACCCGGGAGAAGTTGCCCTTTGTGAGTATTGTGGTGAACGGAGGAGAGGCGGGCACTACCACCAACCTGGAAGGCCAGTACCAGCTCCGGCACAGTCGCCCGATCACCAGCCTGCGCTTCAGCTATGTGGGCTATGCCCCACAGACTTTTGCCCCTGATTCGGTTTCCTTGCTCAACGTAGCCTTATACCCTGCGCCGGCTCAGCTGCAGGAGGTGGTGATCCAATCCAGTATAAATCCGGCACACCGCATCATCCGGCTGGCTAACCAGAACCGGGAGCGCCACCGCACCGAAAATATCCCGGCCTATACCTACCGCACCTACAACAAATTTATACTCACCGCTACCGATGCCCAACAGCTGGACTTGAGCGATACGCTCAGCCTCTCGCCGCAGGACTCTGCCTACCTGCGCATGCGCAACCTGCTAGCCAAACAGCACCTCTTCCTGATGGAAAGCATCACGGAGTATGCCCACCTGAGCCCGGGCTTTTCCAAAGAAACGATACTTGCCACCCGTGTGTCGGGGCTGCAGCAGCCGAGCTTTGGTGTGGTAGCTGCCGAAGCACGTGAGTTTTCGGTGTATGATGACATGCCGGTTTTCTTTGGCAAGCGCTACCTCAGTCCGCTGAGCAATGGCAGTACCAGGAGGTATACCTTTGTGCTCCAGGAAACCTCAGTCGTTGGCCGGGATACCGTTTTCATCATCTCCTATGCGCCGCAGCCCGGCAAAAACTTTGACGGGCTCAAGGGCCTGCTCTACATCAACAGCGACGGCTGGGCCGTGCAGAACGTGATCGCCGAGTCTCCGGCAGACGAGAAACGGGGGCTCAAGCTGCAACAGCAGTTTGTAAAAGTGGACAACCGCCAGTGGTTTCCCTCTGAGCTGGATGTGGAGATCACGGTGCAGCAGATCTACATGCGGGGTCATCAGCCGTACGGGCATATCCGCACCTACATCACCCACGTGAACCTGAACCCCAAGCTGCGCAAAAGCGACTTTGGTATCATTGCCCTGGAACAGAAACCGGATGCCAACCGCCAGCCCGAAATCCTATGGGAGCAGTACCGCGCTGACACGCTCACCGCTATGGAGCAGCGGACGTATACCCAACTGGATAGTGTAGGCAAAGTGCAAAAGCTGGACCGGACCATCCGCACCATGGAGTACCTCATCTCGAAACAGGTACCCGTTGGCCCGATCAGCCTCGACCTGAACCGCCTGCTGCGTGTGAGCCGCTTTGAAGGGGTACGACTGGGCGTAGGTGCCCATACCAATGCACTGCTTTCGGAACGGTTTACAATCGGTGGCTACTGGGGCTATGGCCTGCGGGATGAGGAACACAAGTATGGCGCTGATGCCGCGCTCGTACTGTACAAGCCTTCGGAGCTCAGCCTTTCCGCGGCCTATTCGGAGGATGTACAGGAGCCGGGAGGCCGTCGGATGCCCTTCAAACAACAGAGCCTGCTGAAGGAGCTACGCCCCGCCCTGCTGCCCCACCTGAATTACGTTACTCACAGCAGCATTGCCCTCTCTGGCCGCATGCTCCGTTATGTGCAGGTTCAGACAGGGATCCGCCACGAGCAGCACCGGCCTACCTTGCCACGCTCTACCCCCGAGCTACAGCTTCCGGAATACAACATCTCTGAAGGAACAGTAGGTATGCGCTTTGCTTATGGCGAGCAGTACATGCAGCTCTTCAACCAGACCATGCCTATGGCCACTCCTTACCCGGTGCTGTGGCTGCAGTATACCCAGGGCCTCGATGGCCTGAACAGTGATGGCTATACCTACAACAAGCTTGATCTGCGGGCAGAAGGAACATTCCGGCAGCGCAGCCTGGGCGAAACCACTATCACGCTGGCGGGAGGTTTTGTAGAGGGCGACGCTCCTTTCGTAAGCCTTTACAATAGCTACGGCAGCTACAGTTCCTCTTACAATGTGTATGCGGGAGAAGGATTTGAGACAATGCGTCCTTATGAGTTTTTCTCCGACCGCTATACCGCCCTGTTCCTGCGGCAGGACCTGGGCAAACGCCTGCTTCGCACCAAATTCTTCCAGCCCAACCTGGTGCTCCTCCACAACATGGGCATCGGCGACCTCAAACAGGCTATACCTGATCTGCTCCCATTGCAGTACGACAACATGCGCAAAGGCTTCTTTGAGTCCGGGCTGTTGCTCAACAACCTCATCAGCTCTGCCTTCTCAGGTATAGGTGTTGGTGTTTTCTACCGCTACGGCCCCTATGCTTTGCCACGGGAGAAAGATAACCTGAAGTTTAAGCTGACGGCGACGCTGGCGTTTTAGGGAAGAGTTTTGATTTAGGTGAATACATATTGTCTTCTGCTGGCGTAGCAAGCACCTTTCCATTGCTCTTATACCTACTGCTTCGTCTCAGCTTTGGAGCGCTCTAAGCCGCGGGGCATCGTCC
>NZ_JSYF01000260.1:0-4654 GCF_054824225.1 Pontibacter sp. HJ8 | reverse complement strand
CAAGTTGCGCTCACGCTAAACTTGCGGTATATAGGGAAAAGTAGGACCCATCAGACAGGAGATAAAATAAGATTGGTTGAAGCACAGTTAGGTCGTAATTCAATATAAAAAGCTGGAAAGAAGTATAAATTCATACTTAGAAACAGAGGAGAAGGAGAGGTTAAAACTCCTCCACAAAAGCACCCTGCTCCGTCACATCATAAAAAGCTATACCGGCAGAAATTAGCTGCGGCCTCAGCCGCTGCAGGTACCAGGGGCTGTTGGACGAATCCAGGATGAGCTGTTTGAAATTAAAAGGCTGTAGCTCTTCGGGCTTCACCCGAACGTTCTGCGTCAGCAGCACATAATCCACTTGAAACCCTTCTTTGGGCTGTACCCGGAGAGGCTTTGTTAGTACCAATACACGTATTCCCTGCCATACATACAGGTTGTTGCTATCGGGGAGCAGAGCATGGCTGATACCAGAGGGAGCCTTCGCACTGTCAGGCGAGAACTGCACCGGTTGTTGCACACCTTTGTGCCACAGGTGCGGCTGTATGTTGAAGGTATAGTTTTCCGGGGTAAGTATGCCGTTGCTGAAGAGGGCAGCCTGCTGACCTTGCAGGAAACTAAAAGCAGTTGCCTGTCGCATGCTGTATACGGCAAAGCTGCGCTGTTTCTGCTGTTGCCGTGTTTCGGTAATTTCCTGCACTACCAGAATGGCTACGATCCCGGTAGCCAGTGCAAAATAGCGCAACTGTTTAAAGGCCAGGAAGAGGATGAGGCACAGCATCAGCCCGTACAACAGCCAGGCTTGCGCATGGCTGATGTCAATGCCGGTGATCAACGCCTCCGGAAGCTGATGTACCCGGATGGAAAACTCGTTCATGAACCAGATCGTCCAGAAATGGAGCTGGAACAACAGTGTCGACAGAAAAGGTACCCATGAAAATGCCAGGGCAGCCATACCCGTATACAGCACCCCTGTAGAAACCGGTACCACCACCAGGTTAGCCAGCCAGAAATAAACCGGGAACTGGTGAAAGTACAGCAAGCCCAAAGGAAATGTGATAAGCTGAGCGGCTACCGAAATAGTGAGCAACGCCCAGATATAATCCAGCAGTTTGTTGTCAAACACTATGGTTTTGTAAAGCAGGGGTTGCAGGTATACGATACCCAGCACTGCCAGGAAGGAGAGCTGAAATCCAACGTCCAGCAGGTAATAGGGGTTGTAAAGCAGCAGAAAAAACGCCGCGATCGACAGGGTATTGTAAATGTTAGACTGCCGGCTGATAGTTTGAGCTACTGTGACCAGGCTGAACATGATGACAGCCCTGAGTACGGAAGGAGACAGGCCGGTGATAAACGCATATACCCAGAGAAAGGTGATCAGGAAAGCTGCTACTGCTAATTTTTGCCGGCGTGTCCGGTTCACATACACCAGAAATACCATCAGCACACCATAAATCAGGCCAACGTGCAGCCCCGATACTGCCAGCACGTGCGTGGTGCCGGTGTTGTTGTATACTTTCAGGATTTCGTTGTCCAGCTCGTCTTTTACACCTAATAGCAGCGCCGATGAGATGCCATATTCGCGTCGCTCTTCGATGGATTCCTTTAGCAGCGCGTCCAGTTGGCGGCGAAGGTGAATGCTGAAGTTTAAAAGCAGGTTGGGCGGATCGGAGCCAGCAAACTGGTATTGGTGTGGCTGCAGGTAGTGGCGGTGGTAAACCTGTTTGTTGGCCAGGTATTGGCGGTAGTCGAACTGGTTGGGGTTGGCAGCAGGGGCCATAGGTATAGGAGCTCCATTTACCAGCAGCCTGTCGCCGTAGCTCACTTCATACGCCCGATCAGAATCATGCGGTATGGAGAGCTGTACTTTGCCTTCGGCTGGTAGCCATTGCCCGTTTACCTGTACCTGCTCTACCGCAAGCACCGTGCTCTGGTAACCAGGCTTCTGCACCACATAGTCTTCCACGGTGCCCAGATAATAGGAGGGAGTGCCGGTAAGCTTGCTCAGGTGCAGCGGCCGGTGCGAGGCAGTATGCATTTCCGTCGCCCACACGCCGCCCGCAAAGAAGCAAAGCAAACCGGATATACCTGCCAGCGTATTGGCTTCCATGGTTTTGACTTTGCGAGCAACCAGGTATGCAGCCAGGTACAGGACACAAAAAAAGGCAAGGAGCTCAGCGCTGTGCCTGAACTCCCTGCCTGTGTACAGGTATAGCAGAATGCCTGCTATAAAGCTTAGGATAACACGAACAAATGGGTAAGACGCCCACCGTCGCATCAGCCCTTGTAGACCATTTTATAATGTTCGATGTCGCACTCGCTGAACAGGTCGCCTTCTTCCACAAAGCCGTGGCGCTTGTAAAAATTAACGGCCGGCAACTGGGCGTGCAGGTATATTTTTTTGTCTGCATGCGCTGCCCTTACGTCCTCCAGTACGGCTTCGAGTATACGGGCTCCCACGTTCCGGTTGCGGTAGTCCTGTAGCACGGCGAAGCGCTCCAGTTTTACGCCCTGGTCGGTGGTACGCCAGCGGGCAGCACCACAAGGCACCCCATCGCAGGTGGCCAGGTAGTGGCGCGCTATCGTTTCATGCTCATCATACTCTGCGTCTCGGGGCACCTGTTGCTCCAGCACAAAGACCTGCTCACGTATGCGGAAAGCGGCGTTCTTATCCTGCTCACGTTCCGCACGGATCAATTGAATCATCCTGTGTTATGCGTTCAGCGTTTATACCTTGTTTGTGCGTCCGTTTACCCGAACAGGTGCACCTTCACCGGCGGCCTCTGCCTCCAGCCGGGCAGTCTGGCGTTCTTCATCGGCCTGGGTATAGGCCTCTACGATGTCACGCACCAGGCGGTGACGCATTACGTCCTCCGGCTGCATTTCTATGAAGCCGATGCCTTTCACGTTGCGCAGGGTATGCAAGGCGTCTATCAGACCGGATTTCTGCCTGTGCGGCAGGTCAATCTGCGAGCGGTCACCGTTGATCATCACCTTCGAGGTCGGGCCCATACGGGTCAGGAACATCTTGATCTGAGCCGGAGTCGTGTTTTGTGCCTCATCCAGCAACACGAAGGCATTGCTCAGGGTACGTCCACGCATGTAAGCCAGCGGCGCGATCTCGATGATCTTGCTTTCCTGGTAGTATTTCAGCTTTTCCATCGGGATCATGTCCTCCAGGGCGTCGTAGATCGGGCGCAGGTATGGATCCACCTTCTCCTTCATATCACCGGGCAGGAAACCCAGGTTTTCACCTGCTTCCACCACCGGTCGGGAGATGATGATCTTCTTCACCTCTTTGTTTTTGAGGGCGCGCACAGCCATGGCCACCGAGATATAGGTCTTGCCGGTACCGGCAGGCCCGAGGGCAAATACCAGGTCATGATTCTCTACCAGGTCCACCAGTTTTTTCTGGTTAGGTGTCTTGGCTTTGATGACGCCGCCCTTGCTGCCGTACACGATCACATCCGGGGAAGTCACAATGACATCCTCATCCGTAAAAGAATCGGCTGAAAGGTATCTATTTACGCTGTTATGCGTAATCTTTCCGAACTTATGATAGTGGTCGATCAGGGAAGAAAGGATCTCATGGATCTTGGTTATCTCAGGCGTTTGCCCCTGAATCTTAATCTCGTTTCCTCTGGAGATAATCTTACTGCTTGGAAAAGCGGCTGCCAGTTGCTTGATATTCTGATTCTCTGTCCCCAGAAAATCAATCAGAGAAATATTCTCTAAGGTTATAACTTTCTCTACCAAATGCTTATATTATATAGTACGTTGGTAATATATTCTGTAAATTAGTTAATTTTGTTACATATAGATTACAAATCTACTCAAATTATAGTTCGCTCTATGGCTGTAATTACGCTAACCTCCGACTTCGGATACACCGATCATTATGTAGCTGCTGTCAAGGCCAGACTTCTGTCCCTGAACCCGCAGGCCACCGTTGTGGATATATCCCATGGGATCGAGCCGTTTAACATTCCGCAGGCGGAATTTGTGATCCGTTCGGTCTTTCATGAATTTCCGGAGGGGACCGTTCACCTGATAGCCGTCGATACGCACGGTTGCAGAAGAGGCAAATACCATGCTGCCAAGTACAGGGGCCATTATTTCCTGGTGGCTGACAACGGTTTGCTCTCGCTCATAACGGACGGGGAACCGGAAGTGGTGGTAGAGCTGCAAACAGACGATATGTTTCTCCCTTCGCCTGCTAAAGACTTGCTGGCACCGGCGGCGCTGTTCCTGGCCAAAGGCGGCGACATCGACGTGCTGGGAGAGCGCACGACCAGCTTCCGGCAGTTGCTCAACCGCCAGTTGCGCCTCAACGACCACGCCATAACAGGGCACGTTATCCATGTGGACCGCTACGGCAACCTGATCACCAACATTACCCGCGACAGTGTGGAAACCATCGCACATGGCCGCGCCTATACCATCCATTTTGGCCGCGAAACCATTGGCCGCGTTTTCCCTACCTACAACCAGGTGGACGACGGGGACTGCTGCTGCATGTTCAACAGCCTGGGCCAACTCAGCATCGGCATCAACAAAGGCAACGCCTCCGAGCTCCTCGGCCTCGGCTTCGACTCGCAGGTAGATGTGCGGTTTTATCCGGGAAGCTAGGAGGTAATTTTGAATGAGCGAATGAGTGATTGAG